>NZ_JBCOAB010000026.1:0-52664 GCF_040227035.1 Clostridium sp. RTP31139st1_H3_RTP31139_211217 | reverse complement strand
ATTCCAAATCTACCAACTAATCATACAAAAAAAGAGTAGATAGATTTGTTTTTTACACAAATCTATCTACTCTCCCAGTCCTTCCTTTAACATTACCTTAAATTCTTTCCAACTAACAAACTTTCCACCCATACTTTCTAAATGGTTTGTGTGCATTTGACAATCTAGAAAAATATATCCCTCTTCCTCAAGCTTTTTACAAATACTTATTAAAGCTACTTTAGACGCATTACTTTTCTTTGAAAACATACTTTCTCCAAAGAAACACTTTCCTATCTTAACACCATAAAGTCCTCCTACAAGTTCTTGATCTTTATATACCTCAACACTTGTGGCAAAACCTTTTTTATGTAAGTTGATATACGCTTCCATTATTTCATTAGTTATCCATGTTCCTTCTTTATTTTCCCTAAGTTCTTTACAGTTTTTTATTACCTCATTAAAATCTTTATCAAAAGTAACCTTAAACTCACCTTTATTAAACACTCTTTTCATTGATTTTGATATATTAATCTCACTTGGCTTTATTATAAATCTCGGCTTTGGACACCACCATAAAATTGGTTCACCTTCACTGTACCATGGAAAAATACCATTGCAATAAGCTAAGATAAGTCTTTCAAAACTTAAATCTCCACCTACTGCTAATAATCCATCTTCTTCTGCTAAATCAGGATTTGGAAACATTATTTCATCACTTAATTGATATACTGGCATATGTTCATCACTCTCTCTTAAATTTTATCAACTCTATTATCTTATTATATATCAATATTATTAAATAAAAAAAGTTAAAAATACACTTGTACTTCTAACCTTTTATCTAATATCAAAATATTATTAATCAATTTCTCTTTTCACTATTATATTTTTCTAAATTAATAACCCAAGCATTATCAATATATTCTTTAATAATATAACTAACTAAATTAATCCAACCATCACATTTATCTAAAATAATAGAATCACTACTTACAACGTAATTACTCTTTTCAAGTATAACATCAGGATTAATAACTATATCAACATTTACATTAACTTCCCACTTCTCAGCAGCTTCATAAATTGCAGCTTTAAGATTTCCTGAATTAGAAACAGGGGCATCTATATAAAAGTTAACACATTCTAATTCTAGACTTCTAAAAGCTTTTCCTAAGATTTCTAATACACCATATGTTTTATCAATTAATCTATAAGTACCTCTTAGTCCTGCTAAATCTCTTATAGCTCCATCCATACACTTTATTAATAATCCCTTAGATAATGCCACCTCAAGAGAAATAATAAAATTAAATGCATCTATATTAATAGTTTTTCCCTTTAAACTAGACACACTTATCTCCTTATCTCGTCTCACTTCTAAATCCTTGATTGAGCAACTTGCCCTTCTAATTGCCATGCGTTGTCTTGTTGAAAATTGATACCTTCCCCCTACAAAATCAATTATATTACTAATAGGATAATTTCTATTAAGCAACCAAACTACTTCTTCTTGTGCATGCCTTAATCTTTCTATCTCCTTACTTGAAAAAAATCTTTCATCTTTATCTTCCTTGCCTCTAATAGTTCTCTTTTTTATTTCTTCCATATTGTATTACCTTTCATATCTATTTTTAATAGTATACTACTTATATTTTATATTATTTTTCTTTATATTATAAAAAATCACTAAATATAAACTTCTATTATTTAGGTTAGACAAAAACTTGTACGTAAATTAAAATTAAATATAATAACAAAAACATCAATTTACATTTATGTGAAAATTGATGTTATATATAAGAAATAAATTTATACTTAAAAAATATAAGTCATATTTTGTGGTTCAAAATATGATAATCCATGTGATTTTGCCATTTCAGATATTATGTCATTTAAATATTCAGCATCTTCAAGCATACATCCAATTATTACAAATCCTTTTCCCTTAGCAATTTCAATATTAAGCTTTTTATCAATTAAATCTTCATAAAATTCATCTATTAAGCTTATATCTCCAACTAAAGAACTATCTCCTTCACATAACATTTCATATAAAATCTGTGCTCCAACTGCACTACTTACACTATCACTATTCCATACTGCACAATACCAATCCATTATTTTCTCCTTTGCTTATTAAAAATTCACTTAATACTAGGAATATTCATTACATTTAACTTTTCCTACTAATACACTTATTCCACTGTATTCTGAAATATTTTAATTTCAAAATTAAAATACCTAAAAAAATAAGAAGTAAAGAAACTTATACAAACTCCTAAAGAATTTCTATATCCCCCTTACTTCTTAAAGTAATTATCCTCTTATAACTTCAACCTTATATCCATCTGGATCAGTTACAAAGTAATAATGAGGTTTTTCTCCTGGAAGCCCCTTTAAATCAGTAACTTCATATCCCATTTCACTGTGCTTTTCTCTTAAAGACTCAATATTATCATGAGCTATAGCAATATGACTAAATCCATTTCCTAAATCATAAGGAACTTCTGGATTATAGTTATAAGTAAGCTCTACTTCATAACCACCTGGTACATCTGATAAATAAACTAATGTAAATTTATGCTCTGGAAAATCTTTTCTTCTCGTTTCTACAAGTCCTAAAGCATTCTTATAGAACTCTAGTGATTTTTCTAAATCCATTACTCTTATACAAGTATGTAACATTTTAATTGACATAATATACCTCCTAAATTAAACTTGTATAAATTATAGCATAAATTACTTTATTTTTCAGCCTCTAAAATAATCTTATGATTAACTAATTCCATCTCTTTAATTTTTGCTCTAATCGTTTTTCTTTGACTAAATATATTTTCTAAAAAAATTCCTTCTTCTCCAGGTATAATTTTATCTACTGACTCAAGTAATAATCTTTCTCTTCCCTCTCTATCAATTAAATAAACATTAGCCTCACACATATTATCTACCTCCATAATTTTTAACTATTTCAACTACATCTTCAATATAATGTGGTAGCGATTTATTTTCTATGCCTACAACTAGTACATTACATTTATTTAAAGGAATAAGTACCTTTTTTACAGAACTTTCTGCTATTGCTTCTGCCATCTTAGGTGTTAATTCACCTAAAAAAGAATTTGCACAAACTATTCCAACACTCCCTAATATCATATCTACTCTTGTAGAATTATAAACTATTGCATTTTCACCTGTGGCTCCCTCGTTAGCTCCAGCCTTTAACATCATTGATGTTGCTAAAGAATTGGTTCCAAGTGCTATTATTTCTAACTCCTCATTGCAAGTTCTCCTCAGCCTATCTACAATTGCCTTTCCTATTCCGCCACCTTGTCCATCAATAACTGCTATCTTCATAATCCCTCCCTATTTATTAACAAACTGCTTATTACCTCTCCCACAAATAGGACAATTTTGAATAGATAAAGGAATTTCTAGTCCACATGTATCAAGCAACTCACTATCTCTTAATATTTGCTTAGATGATCCATCAGCAATAATCTCCCCATTTTTTATTACTATAATTCTATTACATGTATCTAAAACCATATCTAAATCATGACTAGTAATTAATTTGGTATGTTCAAATTTATTAAGCATATTTATTAAGTTTCGCCTTGACTTAGGGTCCAAAGCTGATGTGGGTTCATCCATTATTAATATATCCGGTTTCATAGATAATACAGAAGCTATAGCTGCACATCTTTTCTCTCCACCAGATAATTTAAAAGGTGCTCTATCCTTTAAATGTGGAATTCCTACTAAATTTAATGCTTTCATAACTCTTCTTTCAACTTCGTCCTCTTGCAAATTATAGTTTCTTGGACCAAATGCCACATCATCATATACAGTTGTCATAAATAATTGATCATCTGGATCTTGAAATACCATACCTAACTTTTCTCTTATTTTACTTAATGTTTTTTTATTTAATTTCTCTTCCCCTACTATTATTTCACCATTTTTACTGGTTAATATACCCATTAAGAGCATAAGTAAAGTAGATTTTCCAGCCCCATTTGCTCCTATAATTCCAACAGATTCACCAGGCATTATATCAAAAGACATGTTTTTAATTGCTTCTTGTCCATCTGGATAAGAAAAAGTTAAATTTCTTACCTGTAGTTTATGATGAATCATTTATCCGATCACTCCTGAAAATAAATTTCCTATTAAAATAGGTATATTAAAATTTCTTGCTACTATGAAAAATAAACACCAAATAGTTAAATATAAATAATCTGATAATTTAATTTTTAAAGAAGCAGTACTATTATATTCTCCATTAAATCCTCTTAACTTCATTGCTTCATATACCCTTTGAGCTCTATCATAGGTACGTAAAAGCATCTGTCCTATAAAAGAGCCTAAATCTTTCATTTTAACTCCTTTTTGGCCTGGTGCTCTTAAATAGTATGCTTTCATCATTCTTGATGCTTCTTCAACTAAAACTGAAATATATCTATATGTTAATAAAATTTGCATTACAAATATCTTTGGTACTTTTATCATTCTTAATGCACAAGCTAAATTTTCCATTCCCGTAGTAGCTATAAGTAAAATACTTACTACAACTGTAAGCAAAATTTTTATAGATAAAGATAAGAAAGTTATCCATCCACTATTAATTATTATTCCTGCTACATTCATTGGAGTTTTATCATAAAATAAATTTATAACTCCTACTCCTAGTATAAATGGTGCTGCTATTAAAACTCTTTTTAATATTGGAGCTAATGGTATTTCTCCTAAAGAAGTAATAAGAATGGGATAAAATACAAAAGGTATTAATCCACTAATTTCATATTTATTAAATGATACTACACATATTAAATACAAAAATGTAGTTATTAATTTTACTAATGGATGAATACAATGAATTATTGTATCTTTCTTTGCTAAATCATCTAAGGTATTAATTTCGTAAATTGAGTTCATTATATTAGCCATTTATTATCAAACCTTTACTTAAAATTTAAAGGCAAGGCAAAGAATTTGCCTTGCCTAAAGCTTAATGAACATTAACTTTTTTTCTTTTTCCCTTTATAAACTTAACTCCAAACCCTATTAAAAGAGCTAGTCCTAATGTTAATGCTCCACCTATAATTCCCGAAATACTTGTCCCTACACTAACTGCTGGCCATTCTTCTTCATTATCACTTTGTGACTTAAAACTATAATCTGGAAGAAATGCAGTCTTTTCTTGAATATTTGATAATGTATCATGTACTCCTCCTGGCGAATCTAATTCTGTAGTTCCAGCAGTTTTCTCCATAGACCACTCTAATCCATCTGGATTAGCTGATGCAAACCAAGATAACATTCCTCCAACAATTAATACTGCAATTATTAATCCACCTAATACCCTTTTCATAGATATATTTCCATAAGCTTCTCCATCTGAAGATTTTTCTAAAATTTCTGGTCTTGCTTTCCATACAAAAGTTACTACTGCTGCAGTTACAAGCCCCTCAATAAATCCAATTGCAAGATGTATTGGTTGCATTAATAATACAAAGGTAGTAAATGGCAATTCAGTTTTTCCTGATAACAATGTTTCTAAAACAACACTAAATGCCCCTAGCTGAAGTCCTATTATAGATGCTAGAACCGAACCAGCAAATATTCTTTTTGTACTTATTCCTTTTCTATTAATAAACTTATAAATAAATGGATATGCAATAAAACATGCATAAAATCCCATATTAAAGACATTACATCCATAAGCTAGTAATCCACCATCAGCAAAGAAAAGCGCCTGAATGAGCAGTATAGCTGCCATTGTTAAAAATCCAGCATAAGGTCCTAATAAAATAGAAAGTAAAATTCCGCCTCCAATATGTCCGCTTGATCCTGTGCCTGGTATTGTAAAATTAATCATTTGAGCCGCAAAAACAAAAGCTCCCATTACACCCATTAATGGAATCTTTTTTTCATCCATATCACTATTTATTTTTTTTACACTATATGTAGCAACAGCTGCTGTTGCTACCAACATAGTTCCACCTACTGCCCCTGAAACTAAGGCATCTCCCATGTGCATAATATCTACTCCTTTATAAAAATATTTTTTATAGATAAGCTCTAATATTTAGCACCTTCATGGCCCTATTGTATAACTTTATTCTTTACTAAGTTAAACCTTCATGGTTTATATATTTACATTATATACCAGAAAATATTTTTTTAAAATAGTTTAATTATAAAAATAAATTGATTTCTATTATCAATAATACATATGCTTTATAGTAGAATTAATAAATATCTTAAAGTGTTTAGTTATGCTTTAAACAAATTAATACAACAATAATTGAAATAAAAATAATGCATATGAGAAAAGTGCTTTATTACACTTTTTCATATGCATGTTTTTATAATAATTTATTGTAATTCATCACTTTGAACAATTTTTGTCTTAGCCTTCTTCTTCTGCTTAGGCTTTTTTTCATTTCTATTCTTTGCCAAACTATTTTCACCTCACTTAAATAAATTAACGTAATAAATAATTACATTAATTAGAGTGCTCTTATTTACACAAAATAATACTGGCAATAATATCATTCTAAGCCAAAAATTAAGCTCCTTCAAGTTCAAATTCTCTTGTTACGTTTCTTACCCATTTACCTCCTAATACTCTTACAGCTGCAATAATTGATTTTATTACCTCATCACTTTTCACAATAAAAAATACTGCTTCAATTGGCCATTTTAATATAAATGCTACAATAAATCCGCAAGGTATAGCTACAAGCCATAAGAAAATAATATCATTTATTAAGACGAACTTTGCATCTCCTCCACCTCGTAGAACTCCCATCATTAATGTAACTCCAAAACTTTGAAATATAACTATAACTGACATAGATCCCATAATTTCAACTGCTATATTTTTAGTTACTTGAGATACATTATAAAAATCAACTACAATAGGCCTTATTAATAAAATTACGCCCCCTGCCATAATCCCCATTATTATACTAAGTACACCAACTGTTCGTGAATACTCTTTTGCTTTTTCATTCTTGCCTTCACCTATAGTATTACCTATAATTACCGCAGTTGCATTTGAAAGTCCAAATATAAATACAGTTACAAATTGAAATACTACATTACTTATACTATTAGCCGCTACAGTTTCAGTTCCAAGCCTTCCAAGTATAATAGAAATCATTGTTGACCCAGTTGACCATAAAAATTCATTAAATAATACTGGTGTACAATTTGTTAAAAAATCTTTAAAAATTATTTTATCTACTTTTAATAAATGTGAAGCCTTTAATAATATTTTATTTTCAAATTTAATCATAAAAATTAAAACTATACTAAATTCAGTTATTCTTGCTATAACCGTAGCTATTGCTGCTCCTTGAACACCTAATACTGGTGCACCAAAATTACCAAAAATTAATATATAATTAAAAAATGCATTAACAACTAATGATAAACTATATACAACTAATGAAATTTTAACTGTTTTTACTGAACGAAGCATCATTATTGTACAATTTGTTATTGCATAAAATATATATCCAACAGAAACTATTCTTAAATATGAAACTCCTTCCTCTATTACCCTTGTATCAGTAGTATATATTCTCATAAACTGACTCGGGAATACTATTGCTATAAAAATAAATATAGCTGCAATTATTAAGCAACCCCTATACATTATTGAAAGTATTTTATGTATTGTTTTTACATCTCCTCTTCCCCAATATTGTGATATCAAAATATTAGATCCCCCAGCTAGTCCAAATATTAATATCGTCAATATAAAGAATAAATTATTTCCAATTGATGCAGCTGATAATTGAACTTCTCCTAATGCTCCTAGCATCATAGTATCTACCATACTTACTGCAAACGTAATTAAATTTTGTATTGCAATTGGTAAAGCAATACTTAAAATTAGCTTATAAAAATTTTTTTCTTTGCTTATTAACATTATCTTATCCTCTCTTTTCTCTAATATAAAAGCTATAAGTTTATATATTTAATACTTTATGATAGAACATGGTTGTTTATATTTTCCATCTTTTTTTTAGTCCTATATACCTATACCATAATTAAATAAATTCTTCCATATATATTTATAATTTTTTATTTTTTATTTATAATAATCATATATAAAAAATATTTATTTCTTAATTCGAAGGGAGAAAAAATGGGGAATACTATAAAATTAACTACCTTAACTAAAACTTCTGGGTGTGCTGCAAAAATAGGTCCTGGAGTTTTAGATTCAGTATTAAAAAATCTACCTAAATTTGAAGATTCAAATCTTATAGTTGGTTTTGATAAAAAAGACGATGCTTGTGTATATAAAGTAAGTGAGGACAAAGCTCTTATTCAAACTGTTGATTTTTTTCCTCCTATGGTTGATGACCCATACATATTTGGACAAATTGCTGCTACTAATGCATTAAGTGATGTTTATGCTATGGGTGGTGATCCTGCAATTGCAATGAATCTATTATGCTTTCCATCTTGTTTAGATACATCAATAATGCATGATATTTTAGCTGGTGGATACAGTAAGGTATCTGAATCTGGTGCAGTTGTTAGTGGTGGTCATACTATTGCAGACCCTACTCCTAAATATGGACTTTGTGTAACTGGCTTTGCTCATCCTAATGAAATACTTACTAACAGCAATGCTAAAACTGGCGATGTCCTTGTTCTTACTAAACCTTTAGGCATAGGTATCTTAAATACAGCAACTAAAGCTGAATTACTATCTGCTGAAAAAATTAAAGAAGTAACTAATGTAATGACAACTTTAAATAAATATGCTAAGGATTCTTTAAAAAACTTAAGTGTTAATTCTTGTACAGATATAACTGGATTTAGCCTAATAGGTCATGGGTATGAAATGGCAAGTGGAAGTAATAAAACTATTGAGTTCTATTCTAATTCAATTCCTCTTCTTAATGATTCTTTAGAGTATGCTAGTATGGGAATTATTCCTGAAGGTATGTACAATAATTTAGAATATTTAAAAGATATTTTTAGATGTGATTCTTCTGTTACTCAAGAAATGCAAGATGTACTTTTAGATCCTCAAACTTCTGGTGGTCTTCTTTTATCAATGCCAGAAAAAGATGCTTTAGAGTTTATATCAAGAATGGAACTTAATAATCCTTGGACAAGAATTATTGGTACTGTTACTGATAAACAATCCCATTCAATAATAATAAAATAATATACAATTAAAAAGTCAGCATAACCTACTGTTTATTTTAGATAAACTGTACTAATTATGCTGACTCATTATTTAATATTATACGCTACATAATATAATTTAATAAATTTCACTAATCTTTTATAATTATATAGTTATTACTTTTGATACCTCTTTCATAACATTTGTTATATCATACATGTTGCTAACTTTTCCTACACTCAATTGTTCTTCTAAACCATAGAAATTAAGGCAAGCACCGCAAACTAACAGTTCTACCCCCTTAGATTCCAAAACTTTCAAGTGTTCGATTGCTTGTTCATTTAGGGTTGGAACTTTTACTCCTCCATTCATAAATAAAATTGAACTTGGTAAATCTTCACCTTCAGAAATAGTATACAAGAACATCTTCATTAATGATTTACCTAACTCATCATCACCACTACCAATAATTTCTTTGTTAACAAATACAGCCCAATTTCCTAATTCTTTTTTCCCTTCTAATTTATTCAAAATATCCTCACATTCTTCACATCCATTAGAAAAGTCAACTTTAAAATTATCTTTATCTTGTGTAATTTTTATTTCAAATCCTTGATTTTTTGCAAGTTTTTTTAAGTTTTCAACTGCAATTTTATTATCTACTTCAATTTCAAAAAAATTAACTCCAGACTCTATTTCCTTTTTAGCCATTATCACTGGTATTGGACAATTCTTTCCTTTAGCATCTATAAATTTTTTCATAACTTTCTCCCCACTCTTTCATTTATTTATTCTTATTACTCATATACATTATTGCTTCTAATACTCCTCCACCTATAGATCTTGCTTTATCAGAAATTGTAAAACAATGATCTTTTTCACATCGTGGATCAATATCTCCAGCCTTCATACCCTTAAATACTTCTATATTTTCTTGTAACATTCCTCTAACTATTCCATCAATTTGTGCTAAAACTTCTTCTTTATCTACATAAGCCACTACTTGACCTCTTTTAACAAAATCTCCAATTTTAACAACTGGCTTTATTTTACCATTTGCCGAAGCTCTTATAATTCTTTCTTTAGTATATCCACCAATATTCCCTGGAATTCCGGTATTAGGTATTGCACTCCCCTTTTCTATCACCTTTCCTAAATAATGACCTCTTTTAGTTTCAATTACTAAATCACAATCAATCTTTGCTTCAAATCCTGGCCCTACACCAATAACAATTGGTGCATCATCTATACTTGTCCCTAAATTTTTCTTTGCAATTATAGAATCTACAACTACATTTGGTTTTAACTTTGATACAATTTCTGCTTTTTCATCAATCATAACAGGTATATTACCTTGACTTATTACTTCATTTATCTCATCTATGCTATTAACTTTAATTCCTTTAATTCCTTCAATAATTGTTTCATTATCAAATATAGCTTGAGAAAAAGCTACTGTTCTTCTTACTGTTGTAGGATTTTCTATTTCTGTCATTACAACATCAAAACCACTTTTTTTTAATCTATATGCTATTCCGCTTGCTAAATCTCCTGCACCTTTAATAACTATTAGCATTTCTACACCTCATTAAATTCTTTATAACTTGTAATTATACTTTTTATATTATTCTGCTGCAAATATTCACATATCTCTTCTGCTAAATCTAATAATTCCTTGTTATCTACCTTATTAATTAATGCTATATAAATAGCATTTTTGCATTCATGAACGCCTTTTTTTTGTCCCTTTTCACTACTTAATAAAATAGCTATATCTTTAGGTTTAATAACATAATTATCATTTTGCTTTAATATATTACAAACCTGCTGTGGTCTATGACATGTTTCTTTTATACTTTTATTTAACGAATCTATTCCTGCAACACCAACAACCATTGTAGTATTTTTCAAAATAACAGGTTCATGACTTGCTGGAGCTTTAAGCGGTAGCATTTTTGCACCATCAGCTTCAATTATTAAAAAATCACATAAGTTTATTAGTGCTTCAGCTATATCTTCACCAACACTTGAAATTTTATCATTCTTTTCTTTAATTCCTACTGTTACTAAATTATGTATTTTTAGTCTTTCAGTTATTTCTTTAACATCACCTTTAAAATCTATACAATCATTCGGCATATGCATATGTGTCGTAGTTGTAACTAAAACCTTTTTACCTAAATTACTTAACTCTCTTGCCAATGTATAAACAGAGGTTGTTTTTCCACCACCTCCAACAAAAGATATAATATTTTTTTCTTTTAAATCTATCCCTAAAGCTTTATATAAATATTTTTCTTCACTTATTGAACTATTTTCATAACCATAAATTTTCATATTAATTCCTTACATTTTAATTTACATCATAATTTATTGTAATATTTTTAATTATTCGTAATATTATATTTTCATATTTATTATACAAAGTTTTATTTGTTTTATAAACACTTAATAACAATTTTATCTTTATTTTAATTCGTCAATTTACGAATATTTATTTTTATTTAAAATACATTATTCATGAATAAAATATTTAGAAGTCATATTAAATCCAACAATAATTAAATTAAATACATAAATATTATTATTTCAATATAAATAAAAGTCACCAAATTTGGTGACTTTTATTTATTCCTCATATAAGTTATCTTCAATTATTTTATTAGCCAAAATTCCTATATTTACCTCTCTTGTATCCATATAAACATCAATAATTCTATCTACTAAAGTTACTTCAACATATTCAATATCTTTTCCATCTTCGTCTTTATAAGTAATTATGTCATATGTTATTATATCTTCTTTTAGCTTTTTTTTACTTATCATTTGCTTCTCCTTACTTATATTATTTCTAATAATTCATCAAAAGATTCTATTGAATTAAAAAATTCATCTACGTTTCCAAATCCATACTTTGCAAAGATAAATGGAACATTTGCTAATTTAGCTGCATTTGCATCTCCTTGGGTATCACCTACATAAACAGGATTTTTTAAATTATTTCTTTCAACTATTAACTTAATATTTTCGCCTTTAGGTAATCCAGTTCTTCCTGGACATTCATAATCAATAAAATACTTGTCTAATTTATGTGCTTTAAAAAAACATTCTATATAACCATCTTGGCAATTACTCACTATAAATAATTTATGATTTTTTGATAATTCTTTTAATGTATCTTCTAATTTATCATATAGTGTTGCACCATATTCACCTAAATATTCATTTTCATATTCACAACATTCTTTTATTACTTGCATTTGCTTTTTAGGATCTAACTCTGGTAATAAAATACTTGCTATCTCATCTAATAATTTTCCCATACATGGTTTTAAATCTTCAACAGTTACTTCTTTGCGATTTAAATTGTATTTTGCAATTACACTTGTCCAAGTTTTTGCTACTTCAGCAGTTGAATCCCATAATGTTCCGTCTAAATCAAATATTATTCCATCAAACTTCATTTTATCCTCCTAGTATATCTTTTTAATTATTATATCATCTTTTCATCCTATTATCATTATTAGTTATGTTTATATAAATTTAATTAAGTAAATTAGATTTATCATTTAAATATGTAACATATATAAACGTAAATTAATAAGATATATTATAGCAAAGGAGGTAAACTTATGAAAAAGAATAAAAATACACTCTTACATGCATTAATTAAATGTTGGAGTCAAATATCTATTAGTGATAAATCGTTAATAATTATAATGTTTATCCTTTTACTTCAATGTGTTTATAATTTATTTATGCCTGAACCTACAACAAATAATGGAATTTCTATTAGCGTTATCGTACGTACTAGTGTTGCTTCTATTTTTGGTTATTTTTTAAGCGAAAATTTTTTAAAACATGAAGTTATAAAGAGTAATGACTCTAACTCTCCAATAATTGTTACAGTAAATGATGATGATAAAGAAGTTAAAGAAGAAACTCTAAAAAGTGATGATAAAAATTATATGGTTGAAAGTAAAAATAAATCTAATAACATTACAAATGATTTAAAATACTACATTTGTAATAAATCTTTTCAAGTTATAGTTGCTTTATCAGTTTGTGTAATTGCTTTATTCTCACTAATTATCGGATATGATTTCAACCTAATTCCTGAGGAAGCCACTCCATCTATAATACAGTTTAAAGATTTAATAAGTAGCTGCGTAGGTTTTTTATTGGGATGTTCAAGAACTAACTCCAATAAAAATTCATCAAAGAAATAAATAAAAAGCCACAACATATTTTTAATACATTGTGGCTAGTTATTAAGATATTCTAATTACTATAACTCTTACTTATATTCATACTACATACTTATATATTAAAATATTCTATAAATAATATTCAATCCTTTAAACTTACGAAGTTTAATTTCTACAACTTTATAACGTCCTAATATTTTACCATTCACCCATTAGTTTCCTATAAAGCCCAGCATAATCTTGTGCTGAATTTCCCCACGAGTAATCTTTTTCCATTCCTCTAAATGCTATACCATTCCATTTATCTCTATTATTAAAATATATATGTTTAGCATAATTAATTGTATTAAGCATTTCATGGGCATTATAATTTGCAAATGAGAAGCCTGTACCACAATCAGAATATATATTAAATGGTTCAACAGTATCTCTTAAACCACCTGTTTCTCTAACTATAGGAACGGTTCCATATCTTAATGATATAAGTTGTGTTAAACCACAAGGTTCAAATCTTGACGGAACAAGCATTGCATCAGCTGCTGCATATATTTTATGAGCTCTGTTATTTGAAAAATAAATATTTCCTGATACCTTTCCTTTTAACTTCCATTCATAATATCTAAACATATCTTCATAACCTTTATCCCCAGTTCCAAGTACTACTAATTGAGTGTGATCATCTACAATTTCTTCTATTACTCTAGCAATTAAGTCTACACCCTTTTGGTCAGTCAATCTTGATATAATTCCTATCATAAATTTATTATCATTTTGTTCTAATCCTAATTCATGCTGTAAGCCTCTTTTATTATATAATTTATTTTCTATAAAGCTGTATTTATTATATTTACTGAATATTTCATTATCCGTTTCAGGATTATACTCATTATAATCAATACCATTTAATATACCATAAAGATCACCTGATTTTTGACGTACCACTCCATCAAGTCCTTCACCATAGTAATCATTTTGTATTTCATTTTTATAACTATTACTTACAGTAGTTATATAATTTGCGTAAACCATTCCACCCTTTAACATATTAGCATCTTTATTATACTCCATATCAGTAGGTCTAAACACATAATCCGGGAAATTGGTAATCTTTTGAAGTGTCTTAATATCCCAGATTCCTTGGAATCTTAAATTATGGATTGTCATTATAGTTTTTATATTATCGTAGAAATTATTATCTCTAAAAATTGTGTGCAAATACACAGGTAATACACCTGTTTGCCAATCATGACAATGTATTATATCTGGTTTGAAATTTATACTTGGTAAAATTGATAAAGCTGCCTTACTAAAGAAGCAGAATTTTTCAATATCAAATCTAGTATCTCCATATGGAGTATTCCCTCCGAAATAACGTTGATTATCGATAAAATAAAATGTAATTCCATCATATTGGGTTGTCAATACACCAACATATTCACTACCTGAAACTTGTCCTAAATCCATATAAAAATGTGTAATATATTTAAAATCACTTCTGTACTCCCATGGTATACATGTATAGTTTGGTATCACAACTCTTACATCAAACTCTTCTTTTGGAAATGATTTTGGAAGTGATCCTACAACATCTGCCAATCCACCTGTTTTAATAAATGGTACACTTTCAGAAGCGACAAATAATATTTTTTTCATCTTAAAATTCCTCCTGTTTTTAAACTGTGCTATCCTATTTTATAATTATAATTTTATGTTATTTAAATTAAATATTAATTTTTTTCTTAAATTCTAATAATATTTTACCACATTTCCATATTTTTGAAATAGTTTATTGCTATATTTGCGAATAATTTTTCTGTAAACCTTTCTAAATAACATTTTACTTCCTTTTTTTATATTTTTTTAATTATTTGTTAATATTTTACTGTTAAATAAATCATTTTTGTATTAATATATATTATATGGTATAATTATATTAGAAATAATTATATTTCAATACTTTACAGTAAAAGGGATGGGATTATTATGAAAAATAATGCATATGAAATAATGAAAGAAATGTGGGCAATTGATGAAGAAATTCAAAAACTTACATCTGATTTGAAGAAAACAGCTCAAATTACAGAGAGAGAAGTATTAGAACGACGTATAGATTCATTATATGCTGAATTTTTAAAATATAAACATTTACTACAAGATATACAAGTTACAGGTTTATAATAAAAAAGTACCAAACAACTTCGTTTGGTACTTTTTTATTATGCTATTTTATCTATTGAATCTTTATTTCTTCCATATCTTTTCTCGTATTTAGAAATTAAGAAGAAAGCAATTAATCCAAATACTATTGGTCCAGCTAATTGGAATCCTGTAGAAACATAATCTTTAGTTTCAATTGCTGGTTGTAATATAGTAAATATATTAGCAAATCCAACAGTACAAGTTACTATTATAGCCCATATTGTTGCAACTGTTTTACTTTTAAAGAAAATGAAAGGTTTATCTATAATATCATTTTTTTTGAAATAAATAAATGCAATTGCTAAGAACATTGTTGGTATTGTCATTGCCACATTTCCCATAAGTATTAAATAATCTAAGAAGCTAGAAGATTTTCCGCCTGTTATTACAGCAATTATAATAATAGCCACAACTGCGATACATTGCATCCACATTGCATTTACAGGCATACCGTTATCATTTATTGCGGTCCATTTTTCTGGCCATATTTCCTTTGGTGTACCTTCTATTAATTGTTTTAATGGTGAATAAATTAGTGTAAAGAATGCACCTAATAATGCTAAGAACATTGCCAATCCAATATATCTTGCAAACCAAGTCCCCATTATTTCAATTCCATGTGGAGATAATCCAAATACCTCTCCAAGCTTAACTCCTAAGTTTTTAATAACCACATATGATACATTTGCCATTCTTACATCAGGATTTGAAAGTACTTCTTGCCAATTAGTGAATAAACCAACCATTAATATTGCTAAAGAATACCCTACCCCAATTACTATTGCTGAAATTTTAATTCCTTTTGGGAATGTTTTATTAGCATTTTCAGTTTGGTCAACAAGTCCACCAACTGCTTCTAATCCTCCATACGCAAATATAGCAAATACTAGAAATCCTAATACGGCTAAAACAGTTCCATAAGCTGGATTAGGTGAATGTACAAACTCTGATAGCTTTAGTGGTTGTGCTGCTTTAAAACCGTTAGCAAAAAATACAATTAATGAACCAACTATTAATAATACATTTGCACTTGTTACAAATATACCTCCAATTGATGCAACTTTTGAAATACTATTCAAACCTTTTGATGATAAGAATGTAATTAATATAACAAAAATTGCTCCTAAAATACCTAATGTTTGTGAAGAAGTAAGTCCAAATAGTGACCAAGTAGATGTTTTATCAGTTCCAAATATTAAATTAGAAAGTGGAACCCATATAGATGATGATACACTAACCATCCAAACTATATATGATGCAAACCACATAAATGTACCAATAAATGCAAATTTTCTACCAATAGACTTTTGCATCCAAACGTAAATACCACCTTTTTCTTCTTTAAATGCTGCTCCAAATTCAGCCATCATAAATGCATATGGAATAAAGAAGCATATCGCACCAAAAATATACCATGGAATTGCTGAATATCCCATAAGGAAAAAAGCCCTTGGAATATTATTAAATCCAAATACTGATGTAAAAATCATAAGTATTAATGCAATTAAAGTTAATTTTCCTTTATTATTACTCATAATATTTCCTCCTTAGTTTAAAAAAGCTTTTTTTCATATTATAGCTTTTTTTGTCGAATTTGATTTCAAAATATATACTATCATAATAAAACTATTATTTCTACTTTACCTTTTTCACAAAATAGTATATTTTATATAATATAATTAAACTTATATTATTTTATACTTATTTTATTTAAATATTATTTAATATAAATATATAAATTTTATCATATTATCACTTTACTTTATTATACTAAACTGTTAAATTGTTAAACTGCTTTTTTTAACTTTTCTATTCATTTATTATAATTTCATTTTTTTATATAAATTAAACATTTAATTTTAATTTAAACATTATTTCTTTCTTATATTATTGAAGTTTAACTTAAAAATAAATATACTTTAATTATAAATACAATTACTTTAATTATACGATAAAGGAGAATTTTATGAATTACTTATCTGATTTGCATACTCATACTATAGTGAGCGGCCATGCATACACAACTCTTATGGAGAATATTAACTTTTGTTCACAAAAAGGCATTAAAATTTTAGGTACATCAGAACATGCTCCTACTATGCCCGGGGCTCCACATTACTGGTACTTTGGTAATCTAAAGGTTCTTCCAAGAATAATAAATGGAGTCATAATTTTAAAAGGGTGTGAAGCAAATATTTTAGATGTTGATGGTAATCTTGACATGCCTAGTGATGCTATAAAGAACTTAGATTATATGATTGCTTCTTTTCACGAACCTGTATTTGAGCCAAAATCTTTAGAAGAAAATACTATGGCTATTTTAAATACAATGGATAAATATGAAAAAGTTGAAATATTAGGTCATCTAGGAAACCCAAATTATAAACTTGATTATGATGCAATTGTAAAAAAAGCCAAAGAAAAGGATATTATGATTGAGATTAATAACAGTTCTTTATCTGGCTCGTCAAGAATTGGAAGTGATGTTAACTGTGAAAAAGTTGCACGTCTTTGTAAAGAACATGGGACTAAAGTTATTTTAACTTCTGATGCTCATATTAATTTAAGAATTGGTGATTTTTCTAATGGAATTGAATTATTTGAAAAAATAGAAATGCCTAAAGAGTTAATCATGAATGATCCTGAAAAATTAATTTCTCACCTTAAAAATAAAGGAAGATTACAAGATTTATAACAAAATACTATTTCAATAAAAAACGATATTTACTTTATGAATATTATAATTTACATTAAAAATTAAATTATAATATTCATTATGGTAAATATCATTTTTTGAATTCTTTTTAAGTTAGAACTTTCCAATTTAACTTGAAATCAGTATTTGCTTTTTTGCATCATTATATTAACTTTTCTTTATATTATTATTTTATTTCAATACCATAAATACTCCCAGCACGTGTTGCTATTACTATTGTATCTTCATATATTGCTGGTGATGCTTCTATATTGGCATCTAAAGTTAAACTATTTAATATTTCTCCATTTTTACCATCTATTAAAAACATATTTCCTATAGAATCACATTGAATTATATAAGCATTTCCATTTTTATCGTAAAAATCAACAGGTGATGACCACAAATAATTATCCACTTTAGTTTCCCATTGTATTTCACCTGTACTTTTATTTATTGAAATAATAGCTCCACTATTAAATCCATCATATCTAGCCAATGAGAATATCACTGAATCTGATATATTATTTTTCCCTATAACATTAGTAGCTAATACTCCTCCATTAGTTGCATCTGTTCCAACTACTGATTGACAAGAGAACTCATTCTTCCAAACCACTTCCCCTGTTAATCCATTTATTTTTCTAATTGTTGATATTCCACTTATCCCTTGATGATCTACCTCATCCCCTACATATAAATAAGGAACTCCTTCTTCAGCTTCAATTGTGATTGAAGCATCTATATCATCTAATCCTTCTATAACCCATATAGGTTCCATCTTCCTTAAATCTATACATTGAATATCTCCATTATTATCTGCAAAATATAATAAATTTGCATATGCTGCTACGCTATTTTCAATTCCTAGCCTACCATAACCTTCTCCAGTATAATATCTATATTTTAAGATTTCTGGATTTACTGACACAGTATTAGTATACTTATCATAATCAGTATTTAATTTTGTAATATATAAAATTCCATTTTCTCCACCTTCAATTACTATATCCCCATCAGAGTATATTAATGCTGAAGAATCGAAAGCTGGCCATCCTCTATATGCATATTCATCATATCCATTAATTTCATATAAACTACTTCCATCTATTAAGCTATAAATATTAAATCCAGTTACTCCACTCTCATTAATACCTTCACCTACATATAGCATTGGAATTCCTCTCGAATCTATTGACAGACTACCTTTTATTGGATTTCCTACATTGATAACACTTCTGCTTTTCTCTCCCGTTTCTAAATCTAAAAAATATACTTTCCCATCTAATGAAGCATATATTACTTCAGTAAAATTTTCTTTACTTTTAAATTTATCATCTATATTCATTGAATTTTTCAACTCTTCATCCCACTTAATTATCGACGGTTGACCAGTCCACCCTGCTCCTCCTCCCCATGAACTAAATGATGTTGAAGTTTTCCATTTTACATTTAACTCTTTTTGTGATATTTTGCTTATTCCATAAGAAGCTGTATTTCTAAAATTATTTCCTCTAAAAGTAACTATTCCTTCTAAATCTGTATATTTTTCAGTAAATAAAATATCGGAACATATGCTTTTATCCCCTATAACTTCATAACTATAATTAATATTAATAGTTGGCTCTAAATCTATTGCTTCAAATTCTTTGTTTTCTTCAATAATATCTTCCTCTGCTCCTTCTACCTTTTCTATTATCTCATTTTTATTTTCAATACTTGTTGTTATTGTAATATTATTACCTCTAACATTTTTATCTACCACTCCACAAGCCATTAAACTCATTGTCATTCCCATTAAAATAAGTATTTTTATCTTTTCTCCCATAGTTAAACCCCTTTTTATTTTTTTAGATTTATTTATATATCTAAATATGTAATTAAACTTATGAGAATGACAAAAAATAGCTGATATAATAAAATTATATCAGCTATTTTATATTTTGCAAACTTTTTACATTTATTCTTTATATTGTTATTATTTTTCTATTATAATTGCATTTTTTACCAATAATTTTATTCTTATTCTCTGAAACATAAACTCCAAAAATAATCAGTATCCCCCCCCATCCCTGCTATTGATTTTATTATTTCTTTTAACATTATCGCTGAGGTTATCATTGTAATTAATGGAATTAAATATATAAAATTATTAGATTTAACTGCTCCTATATGAAGTATTACTTTATTCCATAATACAAAACAAATTGAAGAAGCTAATATCCCTAGAAGCAAAATATTAAAAATGAAATTTTATTGTTCATAAAACCTAAAAAAAATTCATATCTATATAATTAAATTGGGATTTTAAATATAAAATAGCTCACTAAGACATTTAAATCTTAGTGAGCTTTAAACATATTTCTATTCAAAATATTATATCAAATATGCACTTAATAGTTTTATTGTATTTTCAAGAGCGTTTACATGAGTTCTTTCCATACCATGAGAAGCATGGACCCCTGGTCCAATAAGGGCTCCTCTAATATCATTTCCAGCTCTTAATGCTGCACTGACATCTGAACCATACATTGGATATATATCTACAGCATAACTTAAATTATTTTCTTTTGCTAAATTAATTAATTCAGTAGTCATATTATAATCGTATGGCCCACTAGAATCTTTAGCACAAATTGACACATCATATTCTGTACAACTTAAATCATCCCCTATACATCCCATATCCACTGCTATCATTTCACTAATATCAGAAGGAATAGAAGCTGAACCATGACCAACCTCTTCATATGTAGAAATTATAATTTTTACTGTATTTTTAGGTTTTAAATTTTCTCTATGCATCATTTCTAATAATGCAATTATGGCTGCAACACTACCTTTATCATCAATAAATCTTGATTTAATAAATCCACTTTCTGTTATTGTAGTCTTTGGATCAATAAAAATAAAATCTCCAACTCCAATACCTAATTTTTCAACATCCTCTTTACAATTTACAATTTCATCAATTCTTACTTCCATGTTTTTTTCATCTCTTGGTTTAGATTTACTATCCTCAAAAACATGAGCAGCTGGGCTAGTACTTAGAAATGTACCTGAATAAAGTTTTCCTTCTCTAGTCCTTATTGTACAATATTCACTATCTAATGTAGGTAAAATAGGCCCACCTAATATTGTAAACTTCAAATTTCCACTTGGTGTTATTGACCTAACCATTGCACCTAATGTATCAACATGTGCGCACATTCCTATTGTTTTTTCATTGTTTTTTCCTTCAACAGTAATTGTTCCACAACCCTTATTATTTCTTTCAAAGTTATATCCAAAAGGTTTAATAATTGCCTCTATCTTATCCATGATTTCAAAACAAAATCCTGTAGGACTATTGAACTCTAATATTTCTTTTGCTGTCTTTAATAAGAATTCCTTATTAACACTAAAATTACTTTTCATTTTCTCCTCCTAAAAGTCAATATTATTTTTTATATTATTAATATTATCATATTTAACCTTAATCTAGTAAATTTTACTTAATTTTATTTATATTCTTTACCGCACAAAAAAATATCCTTAATATTAACTCAATTTATGAATTAATATTAAGGACATTTTATTAATATATTACTGCTTAACTATAACTTATAACTCATTAATTTATAATATACTCTTGTTATAAAACTATAGTCTTTATTTAAATAAGTCTAAAATTTCTTCATTTGTTAGCTTTGAAATATTATTTATATTTAAGCTATCATCACTTATAACACTATTAATTATTTCTCTCTTATCTTCCTGTAACTTTATAATATTTTCTTCTATGGTATCTTTTGCAATTAACTTAATAACTTCAACTATATTTTTTTGCCCTATCCTATGAGCTCTATCAGTAGCTTGGTCTTCAATTGCAGGATTCCACCATGGATCCATGTGCATTACAAATTTTGCAGATGTTAAATTTAATCCTGTTCCTCCTGCCTTTAATGAAATTAAAAATACCTGTGCCTCTTTACTTTCATTAAATTCATTAACTAAGCTTATTCTTTCCTTTGCAACTGTTGTTCCATCAAGATATTTACTTTCAATTCCTCTTTCTATTAATTCTTTTCTTAGTTTTTTTAATACTGATGTAAATTGCGAAAAAACTAATATTTTATATTTACTTTCAATTATATCCTCAATTATATCTATAGCCGTATTAATTTTCCCATTTTTACCGTTATAATTTTCATCTACTAATGATGGATCAAGACATATCTGTCTTAATCTTGTTAAGTAAGAAAAAATAGTAACCTTATCCTCTTCGCCATTTTTAATACTTAGCTTAACGTCTTTCATATAATTTTTATAAGCAAGTCTTTGATCAGATGTCATTTGAACATAATATTTTTTTTCAATTTTTTCTGGTAATTCAGAAATAACGTCTCTTTTCAATCTTCTCAATATAAATGGATTAATAAGAATTTTTAATTCTTCTAGTTCATCTTCATCTCTATGCATAAATTTTTCTTTAAAAGAACTTTCATCAAATAAATATCCTGGCATTATAAAATCAAAAATTGACCATAATTCAACAATAGTATTTTCAATAGGAGTTCCTGTTAAAGCAAATTTAACTTTTGCATTTATTTCTTTAATAACCTTGGTATTTTGCGCTTTAGGATTTTTTATATTTTGTGCTTCATCTATTATGCAATAATCAAAAACTTCATTTTCATAAAAATCTATATCATTTTTAATCGTTCCATAAGTTGTAATCAATACATCAAACTCATTTATGTTCATTAATATTTTTTCTCTAACATTTTTATTTCCATGTACTATTCCTACTTTTATCTGTGGCGCAAATTTTTCAAATTCAGCCTTCCAATTATATAAAAGTGATGTAGGTGCAACTATAAGGCTTTTTTTATTATCCTCTTTTAAATTCTTCTCTTCTAAGAGAAATGAAATAATTTGTATTGTTTTACCTAATCCCATTTCATCAGCTAAAATTCCACCAAACCCTAAATTACTTAAAGCCTTTAAATAATTTACTCCAACTAACTGATAGTTTCTTAATTGTCCATTAAATCCTTTCACTTGACTTATTTCCGTTTCATTACGATTAGATAATTTATCTGCAATATCTTTCACTATCTTATTGCCTCTAATAAAGGATAAATTATTTCCTTCAATGCTATTTTCTAAAAATAAAGCTTTATTTTTATCTACTTCTAATATTCCTTGACTTAAGTCTTTTCTATAAGATAAATTATCAAGCATATTTAGAAAATTCTTCATACCAATATCTTTTAAATTAATTAGTCTACTTTTTTTACTTTTATAATACTTCCTTCCATCTTTTAAAGCTTCTAAAATGTCTTTATATTCACTAAAATCAATATCCTCTATATTAAATTTAAAGTATAAGTTGTCCTCTTCATCTTCAATTATAGCTTCTATATTTTTTGAGTTTAGTAAATTAGATTTTTCAAAACTTTTATTGAAAGTTACTTTAGAAATTAAAGCAAGCTCATTTATTCCTGCAGTTAAAAATTCATAATATTCATCATCATTTCCAATAAAAATATAGTCTTTATTTTTCTTTATAAATCTTAATCTTTCAAGTCTTCTATCAATTTCATCTTCCAAGGTCAAATCTCTAAAAAACTCAATACTATCATTTTCTAAAATATTTATATTCTTACCAAAATAGTTTATTATTGCTTTACACTTAACTAATTTATTTTCTGTAGAAAAACTTAGCTTAGGCTTCCAAAATCTTCTACAGATTCTCTTTATTCCTTCTGATAATATAACATCGCTACTAATTTCACTTAAAACTTTTATTACCTTTATTAACTCATTACTTTCTTTAGAATATTCTATCTTTCCTTGTCTTTTAAGTTCCTTCCAAAATCCAAAATAAGAGTTTGCAACACTAATACTTGGTAAATATATTTTTCTATCGTAAAGAAAAACATCAAATTTATTACTCAAAGGTATAGGTAGTTTCTTTTTAGTAGTAAGATTAACACTATCATTTTCTAGTTTCAAAGTAAATGATAATGGTAAATTTTCTTTATACACAAAAGTTTCATAGTTAATATAATCATAATTAAATTTTACTTTTTTATCACTACTAACTAACGATAGGAAGTCTCTAATTTCATTACTTTTTAATCTTAAATATTTACCTTCAATTATTTTAACTTCATCATTTTCTTTAAATCTATCAATTGCAAATGATAAAAGCTCCTTATCACTTTCAGAAAAATACATATTGTAAGGATTAAATAAAAATTCTCCATTAATCCTTAAAGGACTTTTATTTTCCATAGCCTGAAAAAACTCATTTAATTTGGTCACCAAATAAGTACTACCTTCACCAATTCTAAATTGAACATCAAACATAAATATATTTTTTTCTTTAATACTTTTTATATCTAAATCTAATTTTATTTCTTTTTTATAATTATCTGATCTATTTATTTTATTTTGTATTGTATTGTTACTTCTATTACTTTTTTTTATTTTATTTTTAGCAATTATATAAAATGAAAATATGCTTGCTATTATATGTTTACAAACATAATTATTTTTATGTTTTGAAAATTCCTCATAAGTACTACATGTACAAGTTGCACCATTAACTTTTTCATTTTTTAAATTATATTTTATATGACAACTATAGCTTTTAGAGTCATCCTCTTCTTTCACTTTTGAATATATATGATAAACACCATCAATGCTTTTACTTGTCATGCCTGTTACTAATTTTAACTTATGAATTTCTTTACCTTCTTTAATACTAATATTAGATCCTAAAGCCAATACTGCATCTAATAGCTTTCTTAAGTTCATATTTTCACCTCATTATCTTAAAGTAATAAATTATTATAACATATCTTATCATTACAGTTAACACTATTCTTACTAATAAATAAACTTCTAAATTTTATATTTATTATTATAAGTCATGCAAGGTATAATTTTTTTACATAAATATTATTAGTTTCTTTTAAACATAAAAAAGCACCAGTTTTATAAAAACCTAGTGCTTCATAAATTTAAGGTGGAAATTTATAAAATTACAAAATGCTATAAAGCATTGTAAGATTAACTAATTTATAATTTAATTTTTAATTTATTATCTATTAATTCAACTTCATTTCCATTAAAGAATACTTTTTTACTACAATCAAAATTATGAACTATAATTTCAATTTCCTTATAGACTTTTTCATATCCTATTTTTTCTTTCATTTCTATATTTAATGCTTCTCCTAACTCAAAGTTAAATTCATATTTATTAAATTTTCCTTCTTTATAATCAAAGCTTTCCCCATCATCAAGGAAATTATTATAATTTCCAATACCCTTTTTATTAGATAAATAAATATTTAAATTTAAACACTCATTATCTTTTTCACCTATATAATTTACATCTTTGCTAGTTGGTATAATTGACATTGCTTTAATATAAATAGGACAAATATCTAAAGGTGCTTCTTTAATAATATATTGCCCACCCTCAAATTCTGTTCCTGTCCAATAATCAATCCAATTATTTCCCTCTGGAAGATAAACTAATTTTTGCCTTGATCCTTGTTCAACCACTGGCGAAACTAATATATTATCACCAAATAAGAATTCATCATTAATTTCATATGTCTTTTTATCATTTTGATAATCATATAATAACGGTCTTATAATTGGAGCTCCATTTTCTTCACATTTGTGCATCATATCATATAAATAAGGAAGAAACTTATATCTTAATTTAATATATTTTCTATTAATTTCTTCTGTCTCATTACCAAATGCCCATGGTTCCTGCTCTCTACTACCAATAGTAGAATGATTCCTGAACAATGGTGTAAATGCACCAACTTGAACCCATCTACTTAAAAGCTCAGCTGTACAATCATGTCCAAATCCACCAACATCAGTACCACAAAAAGCCATACCACTAAGCCCAAGATTCATTAGCATTGGTAAAGACATTCTTAAATGTTCCCATGTACTTTGATTATCACCAGTCCAAACTGTAGCATATTTCTGTGTACCAGCATAGCATGCCCTAGTTACTACAAAAGGTCTTTTACCTGTAAATTCTTTAATTCCATCATATGTTGCCTTATCCATCATATGTCCATAAACATTATGAATTTCCTTATGAGTAACTATTGTACCATCATTATCAAAAATTATATCATCAGGTAATGGTCCATTAAAACTAGCTGGTTCATTCATATCATTCCAAATTCCTGCAACCCCTGCATCAATCATTATTTTTTGATTATTTGCCCACCACTTTCTAACATTTGAATTCATAAAATCTGGAAAAACAGAATCTCCTGGCCACACAACATTTTTATATACTATTCCATCTTTATCTGTTGCAAAATATCCATTTTTTATACCTTCATCATAAACCTTATATCCTTTATCTACTTTTACCCCTGGATCAATTATTGTTACAACTTTAAATCCCATTTCCTTTAATTGATTTGTAAAATCTTTAGGATTTTCAAACTTTTTATTATCCCATGTAAACACTCTAAAACCATCCATATAATCAATATCTAAATAAATTGTGTCACACGGTATATTCTTTTTCCTAAAAGTTTTCGCAATTTCTAAAGCTCGTTCTGCCGGTGCGTAAGACCATCTGCATTGCTGATACCCTAATGTCCAAACTTGTGGTAATGGTGTTTTGCCAGTTAAATTAGTATATTCGTTTACAACCTTACTAACTTCTGGTCCATAAATAAAGTAATAATCTAAATTTCCATCCTTCGCTCCAAAATAGTAATAATTTGAGTTTTCCTTTCCCATATCAAAGTGGCTTTCAAAATGATTATCAAAGAAAATACCACATGCTTCTTTATCCTTCATTGTAATTAAAAATGGTATAGATTTGTATAACTGGGCATATGTTTCTCCATGTGGTGTTGGATCATCCGTATTCCAATTTCTATAATGATATCCTTTTTTATTTAATGATCCTGTTCTTTCCCCTAAACCATAAAAATACATATCATTTTCCATTACTTTTGATACATATATTTTATACTCTTCGTGCCCTTCCAATTTATGTCCTTCTTCAGCAGCTAACGAAAAATTTGCTCCTAATCTTCTAAAAGGTTTTCTTTCTCCCCTAAAGTCTCTACATAATGCTTCTCCATTTGATTTAAATATATCAACTTTAAAATCATCGTAAATTCTAATATCTAATAATTTAGTTTTTACATTTAAACATCCTTCATTTTTTTCTACACTAAACTCAATATTTTCACACTTTAAATTTTCTACCGCTTTCGAATTTCTTTCTTTTCTAAAAAATGGTGCAAAAAAGTTTACTACTCTTTCATTAACCATAGTAACAGTACATTGAATATCTTTATAATTTACTAATATTAAATTTCCATTTACTTCATAACCTAATATTTTTCCTAACATAGTACTTCTATCCCCTTTATACCAATTGAATTATTCTATTTAAATACTACTATTATAATGTTATTATAATAATTAGAAATATAAAATACTTGCAGTATACTATCACTAAATAAAACAATACTGCTATACTGGAGATTATATGGATAAATTAGATTTTACAAGATTAAAAGAAAATACTACTCATGGGAATTTTATTTTACCATTTTCTATATATAAGGGTACTATAAGTCCAACTTTTCCTTCAATTGCTGTTCATTGGCATGAAGAAATAGAAGTTATTATAGTTATAGATGGAAGTTGTAATTATAGAATTGATTTAGATTCATTTATAATTAATAAAGGTGATATTTTAATTGTGGGACCTCAAAAACTTCACTCTTTTTCATTAATTAAAGATAATACAATGACTTGGATATCATTTGTATTTAATATGGACATGCTTAAAAGTTCAACTACTGACGGTGCATTACTTAAATATATATCACCAATTTTAAATCATGAGCATGAACTTCCTACTTTTATAAAAGGAACTAGTCCTTGCTATAATACTATATTTAACTTAATAGAAAATATACTTTACTGCTACTACGAAAAGGATATTGCATATGAATTGGAATTAAAATCATTTTTATTTCATTTCTTTGCACTTCTTTATAAAAATAATCTAATTGAACAGCAAATCAATAAAAGCTTATTAACTGTTAATACTATGGATAAAATTAAGTCAGTATTAAATTATATTAATGAACATTATACTGAAGATATTTCTATTAACACATTAGCAAATATTTGTGATTATAGTGAATATCACTTTATGAGATTTTTTAAAAAACATATAGGCTTAACTTGTATTCAATATATAAATAATTATCGCTTAGAAAAAGCTTCTATTTTACTTACTACATCCAATAATGCAATTATGGATATATCTTTAGAAGTAGGATTTGATAACTTATCATATTTTAATAAACTATTTAAGAGAAAATATAATTTAACACCAAAGGAATTTAGACTATTAAACGGTATTTATCTAAAAAATTAAATTAGATGTGTAAAATCTAATTACACATCTAATTTGCTTTAATCTACAGATTTTAATGATTCAACCATTTGGACATTTTTTAATTTATAATACATTGCAAAATTTACAAGTAATGCAAATATCATAGTTAATATTGATGCTATTATAAAACTAAATAATGATATATTTCTTCCAAACATAACGTAATCCATTTCTACAGTTACTATAATAAATTTATGAAATACAACACCTAATCCCAGTCCAACAATTAAACCAATTATAGTTAACAATATATTTTCCCTATATATATAAGCCGAAACTTCCTTATCATAAAATCCTAATACTTTTATTGTGGCTATTTCTCTTATACGTTCAGAAATATTAACATTTGTTAAATTGAAAAGCACTATAAAGGATAATGAACCTGCACATAAGATCATTACAATAACTACTAAATCTAGTGATTTAATTGTATCATCAAAATTTTGCTTAGCGCTTGTATTATTTACAGTTCCAGATATTCCATCCATAGTAATAAATTTATTTGAAACTTCATTTACTAAACTTTCCTTATTTAACTTTAATAGAATACTATTAATTTTAGCATTTTCATTAAATACTTCTTCATAATATTTTTCACTTATATAAATATAATTATTTACATATCTTTCAGCTATTGATCCAATTTTTACTTTTCCTTTTTTATCATTATTATTAGTAATTTCTACTTCATCACCAACTTTAACATTCAATAGCTTTGCAAGCTTTTCAGATATTACAACATTCTCTTCTGTAAGTTCAATAATATCCCCACTTATTCTATTTCTCAATAATTCAAAATTATTAAACTTATCATTATCATTTGAAACAATAAGTGAAACATCTTTACTCATATCCTTAGCTATAACTTTACTATTTTCACTTGTTACAAATAAATAATCTTCTATATTTTCATCTTCACTTATTTCATTTTTTATACTACTAAACTCTTCATCACTAATATTATTATCAAGATTCAAAGCCATTTCATATTTTGTTAATTCCCCATATTGTTTAGAAACGACAGCCTTAATAGAATCTTTAATACCAAAACCAGTAAGTAACAATGCCGTACTTCCTGCTATTCCTATTACAGTCATTAAAAATCTCTTTTTATACCTAAAAATATTTCTTACAGTAACTTTTCCAATAAAATTAAGTTTATTCCATATAAACGGTATTCTTTCTAATAAAATTCTTTTACCTTCTTTAGGTGCCTTTGGCCTCATAAGTACTGAAGGTGTTTCCATCAATTCAATTCTACAAGCTGCATATGTAGCAAATGTAGTAAGACCTATAGCCGCTACAAAAACAAGAATTGCAAGTGGAATATTAATAACATAGTTAACATTAGGTAAAATATATAATATTTTATAGGCATCTATTATTATAAGTGGAAGTACTGTAAACCCTAATACAACACCTATAATACATCCAATTGTACTAGCTAACAATGCATATACTATAAATTTTTTAGCTATGCTACCTTTGCTATATCCTAATGCCTTTAAAGTACCTATATTTACTCGTTGCTCATCAACCATTCTAGTCATTGTTGTTAAACAAACTAAGGCTGCAACAATAAAGAAAAATACTGGGAATACATTGGATAATTTATCAATACTCTTTGCATTATTTTCAAAATCCACATAAGAATAATGAGATTTTCTATCTAATACATATAATTCTGGCTTTTTAATTTTTGCAATTTCCTCTTCAGCTTTCTTAATCTCTTCTTCTGCTTTAGCTAGCTCTTCATTTGCCAACTTTTCTTTTTCTAAAAGCTCCTTTTCACCTTCTTGAATCTTTGTTTTACCTTCAATTAATTGTGCTTTTGCTTCTTCTAATTGAGCTATTCCACTATTTTGAGCTTCAATTAAAGAATTCTTAGAGGAATTTATTGCTTCTCTTCCTGTTGCAAGCTGAATCTGTACAGATTTAAGGCTCTCTTCCTGTTTTACCAATTCCTCTTTTTTTTCTTCAAGTTGTGCTTTTCCTTCACTTAATTTATCTATCCCTTGTTGTACTAAAAAATTAATACTATTTATTTCTTGAGTAATTCTTTCTTTTTCTTCTTGTGATAATTCTTCATTACTTAAAGCTTGTTCTAAACTATCTTTTTGTTTTTTTAACTCATTTAATTTTTCTTCAGATTCTTTTATATTTTCCTCTGCTTTTACAAAACCTTCTTCAGCTACTTTTTTTGCATCATTAAATGTACTTAACCCAATATTATACTCTTCTTCTTTTTGATTCAACTCTTCTTCTGCAACATTAATTTTTTCTTTTCCTAATTTTATAGAATCTTTTAATTGTTGTTCTTTAGTACTTATTTCACTTTCAGCTTGAACTAATGTATTTTTAGAATTTTCTATTTCTTTCTTTGCATCATCAATTTGTTGTAATGCTTCTGATTTTTTATCTTCATATTCCTTTTTACCATTATCTAGCTCTACATTAGCAGAATCTATTACTTCAGCATATCTTCTATTATTTATTTTAGATGAAATATCTTCTATTGAAGCAGTTGTTTTATCTATTATATCAAAATATTTACTTTCATAAGAATTAATATTCCTTGCGCCATCAACCGTTGCATAAACCTCTGTATAAATATCACTTTTAAAATTATTTTCATTTATATACATATAAGTTTTAACATTCCCGTTACCTATTGTACTGCTTCCAATTTGATTACTTAAGTAATATGGTGTTTCTACTATTCCTACTATTTCATATTCATCATTTTCTAATGACTCATTAATATCAGTATTATCCCCAGAAAAAAGTGTTATCTTGTCACCAATTTTCATATTTAAACTTTTAAATTTTTCATTTGCAATTACACATTCATTTTCATTTGTAGGAAGTCTTCCTTCTACTACATTAAGCCTATTAATGTAATTTTCATTACTATCATTTAAATTATCACTTGGCAAACTATGAATTCTTATTACAACTTCTTCTGAACCATGCTTTGACAATACATCTATAGTCTTACTTGGATAAACTCCTAAGACACCTTCTATATTTTTAATATCATTAACATCATTATCACTTAAACCTAATGTCGATATTATTTTTAAATCCATTAAATTATAATCATCATAATATTTATCAGCTGTACTTTTCATATCAATTGGTGCAATTTTAACACCAGTAAATAGCATTACTCCCAACGCAATTATAGATGCAATTGAAATAAATCTTCCTTTAGATTTTTTGATATCTCTAAAAATATCTTTCCATAAAGCATTTTTTATCATTACCATTCAATCCTTTCAACAGGAGTTGGGTTTTCATTTATGGTTACCTTTTGTATTTTTCCATTCCTAACTTCTATAACCTTATCCCCCATAGGCGTTAATGCTAAATTATGTGTAATTATAATAACAGTTACCCCTTTTTTTCTACAAGTATCTTGTAGCAATTTTAAAATAGCTTTACCTGTATTATAATCTAATGCTCCTGTAGGCTCATCACATAATAAAAGTTTTGGATTTTTTGCTATAGCTCTTGCTATTGCAACTCTTTGCTGCTCACCACCTGATAATTGAGATGGGAAATTATTTTTTCTATTAGCTAATCCTACTGAATCTAATACTTTATCAATATCTAAAGGATTTTTTGATATTTGGATTGCTAATTCTACATTTTCACGAGCTGTTAAATTTTGAACTAAATTATAAAATTGAAATACAAATCCTATATCATATCTTCTATATGTAATTAGTTCCTTTTGCGAATACTTACTTATTTCATTATTATCAACAATTACTTGTCCTGATGATACCGTATCCATACCACCTAAAATATTTAGTATTGTAGATTTTCCTGCTCCACTGGCTCCTGCAACAACTACAAATTCACCTTTATTAACAGAAAAATCAACACCACTTAATGCTTCAATTTCTACTTCTCCCATTTTATACTTCTTTTTTACATTTTTAAACTGAATATATCCCGACATCTTTGCCACCCCTTTTCAATTCATAATTTATGTCATATCTTAGTATATATTATTTGGTTATCTTAAACAATAATTATAAATTTCTTTAATTATTTATTAATTTTTTGTTATTATATCTGGAAATAATTGTATTTTTATATAAACATACTATGCTATTTATCGGATTTTAAAAGTTTTTTTGTCTAAGTAACTAACTTTTTATCTTTGAATATACTAATTAATATAATTATGAAATAAGGAGCAACATATGTTTATATTCTCTTCTATTTTATTAGCATTTTCAGCAAGTTTGGACAGCTTAATTATTGGAATTGCTTATGGAATAAAAAAAATTAGAATCAAATTTAGTATAAATATAATCATAGCTTTAATAGTTACTTTAGGTACATTTTTATCTATGCTTCTTGGTGCTATATTAGGCAACTTTATTCCCGGATATATTTGCAATTATATAGGTGCAATACTTTTAATTGCAGTTGGAATTTGGATGACAATAGATTATTATAAAGATCAAAAAAGCCTTAGTAGTGATACAACAGATAGTGATGATATAAATAATGATTTAATAGATTCTTTAAATTATGATGAAATATTAACTAAAAACAAAACAGCAGACATAGATGGTTCTGGTAATATTGAATTAAAAGAGGCTGTTTCTCTAGCATTAGCTTTAAGTATAAATAACTTTGCATTAGGTATTGGTGCAAGTATGTCTGGAATTAGTATACCACTTACAACTGCCTTTACTTTTATATTTAGTGTTTTAATTTTAATCATTGGTTTTAAAATAGGTAACAGCTTCCTTTCTAAGATTTTTGGTAAATATTCTGGATTATTATCTGCACTAATAATAATTTTAATGGGTGTTTTCCAACTATTTTTTTGATTTTTAAAGTAATTAAAATTATTATTTTAATTATAAAAAAAGAAATATTATATCTACGAAAATTTTAAAATTTTCCCATCGATATAATATTTCTTTTTGAATTTTATCTTAAATTATACATTTATACTAATTCTTTTTTTATCATTCTTATAATATAACTTATTGTATAAAAGTCTCTATCTATTTTGGATTTTATTTTATCAAATCCTTGAATCAATTCACTTTCGCTAAAGTTTTCTAACAAAATCATTAATGTTAATGTATTAATTCCACCATCTTTAGTATCAAATATTCTTGAGTTTTTAACAAATATATTTTCCATGAAATCTTCTAAAGCTGCTTTTAATTCTACACTTAACTCCATTACTGGCATTTCATCAAAAATTCTTACACCTTCTAATTCTTTATTAAAATTTCTAGCCTTCTCTAATTTACATCCTAAAAATATTGTATTCTCAAATATAGCTTCTTTAAAATCTGCACCATCTAAATTTGCACCCTCAAAAATGGCATTTTTGAATTTTGAATTTTTAAATTTACTATTTTTTAAATTAGTTCCAATAAATTCCGTTCCCTCAAAACTTCCCTTAATAAAACTACAAGTTTTAAAATGAGCACCTCTAAAAGTTGCAAAATTAAAATTAGAATTTGAAAAATTGCAATTATAGCAATTACTTCTTTTAAAGTTTTTATACATAAAATTCTTATCTTTTTTTTCTACATTATTATAATGAAAATTTTCGATTCCGCTATTATCTTTTGCCATCTTTTTCTCCTCTTACTATATAGTATATCCTACAATATTATATATTTTTAGATCAAAAGTCAATTAAATATTCTAAATTTTTCAAATGAATATTAAATTTCATGCGTGAAATAATAATATAGATGTTTATTGTTTATATGATATTAAGGAGGTATTTTTAATTGAAAAAATTTATTTGTACAATATGCGGGTACGTTCATGAAGGCGATACTCCACCAGAAGTCTGTCCAGTATGTAAAGCACCTGCCAGTAAATTCGAAGAAATGAAAGGTGATATGGCTTGGGCTGATGAACATAGAATTGGCTTAGCTGAAGATGTTGATGAAGAAATCATCGAAGGATTAAGAGCCAATTTTACCGGCGAATGTACCGAAGTTGGTATGTATTTAGCAATGTCACGTGCTGCAGATCGTGAAGGTTATCCAGAAGTTGCAGAAGCATACAAAAGAATTGCTTATGAAGAAGCTGATCATGCTAGTAGATTTGCAGAAATGTTAGGTGAAGTTGTTTCTCCAAGCAGTAAAGCTAACTTACAAGCAAGGGTTGAAGCTGAATTTGGAGCATGTGATGGAAAGAAGAAACTTGCTACTTTGGCAAAACAACATAACTTAGATGCTATCCATGATTCAGTCCACGAAATGTGTAAGGATGAAGCAAGACATGGAAGAGCATTTAAAGGCTTATTAGACAGATATTTTAGTTAATAATTTATTTTTAAGGAGATATAAAAATGGCAAAAATTAATTGTGATGTATGTAATTGTTCATATAACAATTCAGGAGTTTGTTTTTCAAATCGTGTTGATATAGGCGGAATGGCTTCATCAACTGAAAACGATACATGTTGTGGGTCTTTTTTAGATAAAAAGCATTATAGTGATCTTACTAACTCTTCAGAAAGTTCAGGTCCTTGCGATTGTTTAGTTTGTAAAGTAAGTAGTTGTGAACATAATGAAAATTGTCTTTGTACCCTTTCTTCTATTCAAGTAAATGGATCTGAAGCAAATCTTTATACTGAAACTAACTGTGGAAGTTTCGATAAAAAATAATAATTTAGGCAAATGATATCTATAAATTTTATCATTTGCCTTTTATGTATTCTATTCTATTTCTCTATTTTCTTCATTTTTCTCTAAATCAATAATTAAATTTTTAATTTCTTCACTATCTAAACTATCATCAATTATTTCCTTAAAGTATTCAATTGCTTCACTATTTCTACCCTGTCTTAACAATTCATAAGCATATTCTTCAATAACTCTATTATCCTCAGGTTCTAAAGTATTTGCTTTTATTAAATACTCCTCAATACAATCATATTTTTTCAACTCTTTATAACATATAGCTAATGCAAAATAATTTTCACCATCATCCTTATTTATTTCTATAGCTTTATTAAAATACATAATTGCTTTTTCAAAATTTTTATTATTTGCTTCATAAATCCCAAGCCCTGTATAAGATCTACCACATTTATCATTTGCTTGGATTGATTCTACTAATGCTTCTTTTCCTAATTCACTATTATTTAAATCAATTAAATATGTCCATCCAATTATACACTTAAAATTTGAAATTTGTATATTATCACATTCATATTTTTCCATGTAATCAATACATCTATTTATTGCATCTACATAAAGCTTTTCTCTAATATCTAATTCTATTAAAAATGTATTAGCTAAATATTGTTCTTCCTCTTCTTTTAAGACTCTTTCAAAGCATCTTCTACTTTCAGCATAAAGTCCTAGTTCTAATAAAGCTTCACCTTTTACATTATATCCATAAACAATATAATCACATCCTAATTCAAAGGCTAAATCTATAGCTGCAATTGCCTCTTCAAAACACCCCTGAACTAAATAACAATGTCCAGTATATATTAAATATTCTGGATTCCCATTCTTTTTAAATCCATCACTTGCATATTTCATAGCTTCCTGAATATCACAAGCTAAAATTTCATTAAATGTTTCTTCAATATTTTCCATGATTTCTTCTTCCTTATCTAATTATTTATATTAATTATCTTTGCCATATTTTATATAGTCTATAATTATATAATTATGTAATCTTATAATTTTCTCTCTTTAAAAATTATAAAGCAAATATATAACAAAAAGCTATCTTTTATTATATATCAAAAGATAGCTTATAAATTAATTTTATTTAAATTTTAAATTCAGTATTTTTATCATAAGTATCAGCTTTTAATAAATATCTCTTTAATATCTTTGAAGAAAATATTTTAAAATTAAGTGCGGAGTTTATTTCAATAGTATAATCATTATTTTTGATACACTCTTTAAGTTCTTTAATTGTTTTACATTCTTTATTTAAACTAGTATATATTCCTCCAAGTTGGACTGGAGTATGACTATCACTGCCAGTTATTATATTTAAGCCTAACTCTTGAGATAAATTAATAACTTCATCTCTGGCAATTCCTTCACCTTTTTTAAATATATCTTTTCCATTTAAATCTAATGCATCAAGTCTTTTTAATAATTCATGAGGATGCTTACATAATTTATGTCCTCTTCTACATGGATGTGCACCTATTTTTAGTAAATTAAATACTTCTGCTAAATCCAATAATTCCTCTAAATCAATTAAGTTCTCTTTTTCCCTAAAAGTTTCAAGGGACTTATATATATTTACTATGCTTTCTCTATCCCCACAAAGTATCACATGACCTTTGTTTTTCACACTTACTTCCATAGCTGGGAATACTGAAATACCATCGATAATATATCTATCTCCATCATAAGTATAGTTTTTTTCTAAGAAATCATAAATTACTAAAAAATCCTTAGCATTAAAATGCTCACATAAAACTATAGCATCTAATCCATTATCTTTTGAAAAGTATATCTCATTCATAAAAAAATCTTTATTGAAATCTTTCCGCTTGCTTAACAAACCATGGACATGAAAATCCACATTCATTTATTTTTCACACCCTCAATTAATTTATACTTTTCTAGGTATAATAAAACAACCTATATTCATTAGTATATTAATTTTCCTTCTTTTATGTTAATTATTATGATAAATTTTTTAATAATTTACTTCCTTCATACAAAGTCCTTTTGCTGGTGCTTTTACTGCAAGTTCACTTCTTTGTTTAGATTGAAGCATTTTTTTAATATCCTCAGGTTCTATTTGCCCCTTACCAACATTTATTAATGTTCCACTTAATATTCTAACCATGTTTATTAAAAACCCATTCCCGTTGTATTCTATTTTAATAATATTATCTTTTTCTGTAATATTTATATAATTAATAGTCCTAACAGTAGATTTTTTTGATTTATCTTTTACACCACTAAACCCTTTAAAATCATGAGTTCCAATAAAATATTTACTTGCCTCTTTCATTTTTTCAATATTTAATTGTCCCTCAACATGATAAGCATATTTCTTAATAAAAACATTTGCAAATCTATTATTATCAATAGTATATACATAAGTCTTTGAAATAGCATTTAATCTTGAATGAAATCTATCACTTACATCTCTTAATGAAATTACTGATATATCTTCTGGTAAAAACTCGTGTAAGTACTTCGACATATCCTTAATATTTTTGTTACTATTAGTTTTAAAATTTGCAGTATACTTATCTGCATGAACTCCAGTATCAGTTCTTCCACATCCAATTACTTGAATTTCTTCTCCTGTCATTTTAGATAAAACATTCTCAATTTTTCCCTGTATGGTAGATACATCCATCCCTTTTATATTTTGCTTTTGCCACCCCTTATATCTTGATCCATCATATTGAATTGTCATTCTTATATTTCTCATATTTTATCTCTCTTTTCTTTAAATTTAAACATTAGTAGATTTTACTTCTTATATTTTGAAAATTGATTTTAATTTCCTATCTATTCTTAAGTTTAAAACCTTCTTTGTAGTTAACAACCTTAACATTAAGTACATTTAACAACTTTTCTAAACTTTTAACTTGATTTATATATTCAATCTTTCCACTAGCAAGTAAATTATTAATATTATTTATAATATCTTGTTTTTCATCTTCTCCTAAGCGTCTCTTAGTTTTAATTACAGCTCTATTTATGAATGTTAGTGTTTCCCAAATTTGTTCATTTGTTATTTTACTAAAATCATTTATTACTCTAGTATATCCTACTCGTCTATTATTTGGAGGATATGCTTCTTTAAAGAACTCTAAAAAATAGTTCATTTCCTTAGGATCTTTATTTTCAACAAACTTCCCTAATGCTGATTTTAATTGATTTTTTAAATACATGATAGTATTTGCTTTTACAATTGTATTCATTTCCTCTATACTCTTATAAATTACATTATATATTTCTTGAATTTTATCACTTTCTAACCCCTCTTTTGCTAGAGGTTTTATTTTTTCTATTGCTTCTAATATGTTCTTTTTAGAATTTAATTCTTTTCCACATAGTTCGTTTAAAATTTCTTTTCCTGTCAATTCTTTTAAATTATTCTCTTCCATCCTTAGTTTCCTACCTTAATTATTTTCTTTTATTAATAAAATATTGATATGATACTATAAACATTGCACCATATCAATATTCACTATTATATTAATATTTCAATAAACTAATGTCTATTTCTATTTATTAGTTCTTTATTATATTCTTCATGCTTTTTTATTAGTTTTTTAATATCTTTTCCTTTTATCATATCAATTATCATTGGTGCAAGTATAGTTAGTGCATCTCTATACCCTAGTTCAATATGTTGATTTAATGCACTTGGTCTAATATTTAAAGAACCAATTCCTTCTATAAGCTCTAATTGTGTTGAAGGATATATTTCAATAATATTTGCATTTTCAAAACCTTCTCTATTCAAATCTTCCTTATAAGATAAATGAACAACTATAATAATATCACAATTATGATCTTTTAGTGGAGCAATTGGAACATTATCTACATTAGGTTCCCTATACTGTGGGTTATTTACTCCCCCATCAGCATATCTATATTCATCAATTTCAATTGGTTTAAATAAAAATGGTACTGCACATGATGCTATGCAAATATCTAATGCCTTTTTGTCATCGTAATCATTAAGCTTAAAATACTCAGGTTTTTCTAAATCAATATTATAAGCACAAGCATATAATATTTTTTTACTTTGTCTAATTACATTAAAATCAACATAATCTTCAATAAAACTCCTTATACCACTTTGTGATAACAAACCAATATCATTTTTTTTGAATAAGTCAGCTAGCTTTTTTTCTTTATCTACAGTATCCTCTCTTTTAATTAATTTCTTTATATTAATATCCCTTATTTTATTTTCATTATTAATAAATCTCGAATAAGAAATATTAGACCAACTCTTATCCATAACATTTCCATCATTCATAGAAAGCATAAGGCCATTAATTGTACCTATTGATGTACCTGAAACTACACTAACCCTTCTTATTATATCTAATTCCCAAAGTGCTTTAAATACTCCAGCTTCATACGCACCTTTAGCTCCACCACCAGCTAAAACTAATCCTATATTTAAATCAAATAATTTTTCAACATCTATCAACTAAGATCATCATCCTTAATACTAATAATAATTATTATACACTTTATAATAATTCCTTATATAAATTCATAGTATTCTTATAAAATATTTTTTCTACCTCTTCATAAGTAAAATCATTATTCAAAAGCGCTTCTGCCAATAATTGAATTTGTGATGCATCCTTAATTTCTAATGTACTTTGTATTCCATCAAAATCTGTGCCTAATGCAATTACATCTATTCCACCTACATTTTTAATATGCTTAATGTGTTTTACCAAATCTTCTATATAAGTAAAAGTTAGATCTGTATGAGGCGTTGGCATAACAAAATTTGAACAAAAATTAATACCTACAACTCCACCCTTATCAGCAAGCTTCCTTATCATATCATCAGTTAAATTTCTAACAACATTTGTAACAGCTCTTGCATTACTATGACTTGCTACAAATGGTTTTTTGCTATATTTTAGAACATCATAAAATCCAGCATCAGATAAATGAGAAACATCTACTATAATCCCTAATCGTTCCATTTCTCTTAATAATTCAACTCCAAATGCTGTAAGTCCAAATTCAGTATTAGGAGTTATAAGGTCTACTTTTTCAGTTATATTTCCACATGCATCAATCTTAAATTTAAAGTTTGGAAAACCTACTCCATTTATGTGATTCCATGTTAATGTTATAAGTCTAACCCCTTGTTCATAAACCGTTTTTAAGTTTATAAGAGAACCTTCTAATGCTCCTGCATCTTCTATTGTTAATAATGCACCTATTTTATTCTCATTAGCACACATAGATATATCTTCATATGAATAAACAGGCTTAATTATATCTCTGTTTTCCTCTAACTCTTCGTAATAAACTTGTATCATTTCTTGCAAGGTTTTATAGGGATTTTTATATTTTTTTATATCTATAAACATTGCAAAATTTTGAAGTAAATAATCTCCCTTTATTAGTTTATTTATATCTACATGTAAATTATTTTCTTTCAATTCATATTTATTTCCTAAAAGTCTATTTTCATAGATTTCTCCTATAGTATCACAATGCATATCAACAACTCTCATTCCCATTTTCCTCCAGATAAATATCTACCTTAATTATACCATATATAACTTCATATGAAAAAAGTACCACATCTATACCTGTAAACTAAATCTAATACTCAGAATAATTTATAAAATATAATTAACCTAAATTCAATTAATTTTTATAAAAAAAGTTGTTACATTCTTAAGAATGCAACAACTTCTACCTTTATATTAAGCTAATTTTTCATTTATTATTTCCATAACTTTTTCGTTAAATCTCTTTAACTTTTCTTCAGCATTAGTTAAGCTTTCACCTTTAACAGCTGAATAAACTTTCATTTTTGGTTCTGTACCTGAAGGTCTAACTACAAATGATGAACCATCAACTAAAATATATTTTAATACATTTGATTTTGGTAAGTTAATAACTTCTTCAGAAGCATTTACTAAATCTTCCTCTTTGCTTAATTTATAATCAAGTCTTTTTGCAATTTTAACACCATCAACTTCTGTTAAAGCTGTTTCTCTTAGTAAATCTAAACACTTACCTATTTTTTCTTGACCTTCTTTTCCTTGTAACTCAATTGAAATTAAGTCTTCTTTGAAGAATCCAACTCTATTATAAAGTTCAATTAATGCTTCATATAAAGATTTTCCTTGCTCTTTATAGTAAAGTGTCATTTCTGCTATTAACATTGAAGCTATAACAGCATCTTTATCTCTAACAAATTCTCCAGCTAAATATCCATAACTTTCTTCAAATCCAAATAAATATTTTTTATCTCCATTTTCTTGGAATTGTCTTATTTTTTCTCCAATATATTTGAATCCAGTTAATACGTCCATTATTTCAACGCCATAGTAGTTAGCTATAGCTCTTGCACCTTCAGAAGTTACGATAGTCTTAATAACAACACCGTTTGAAGGTAATTTACCTTCTTCCTTAAGAGATGATAATATATAATCTGTTAACAATAAACCAGTTTGATTACCTGTTAATACTTTATATTCTCCACTATTTTCCTTAACAACAACACCAATTCTATCACAATCTGGGTCAGTACCAAATATTATATCTGGGTTGCTTGTTTTAGCCATTTCTAAAGCTAATTCAAATACTTGAGCATTTTCTGGATTTGGGTAAGAAGCAGTTGGGAAATTACCATCTGGCATTTCTTGTTCTTTAACAACTTCTACATTCTCATATCCTAATTCTTTTAATACTCTTCTTACTGGCATATTACCACTTCCATGAATTGGAGTGTAAATAACTTTTAAATCTTTAGCCTTTTCTTTTACTAATTCTGTTCTAATAGTAAGAGCTTTTACTTCTTCAAGATAAGCCTTGTCTACATCTTCACCTATATATTCTAAAAGATTATCTTTTAATGCTTCTTCTAAAGCAATAGTCTTTATATCTTCATAGTTTACTATACTATTAACTTCCCCTATTATTAACCCCGCCTTTTCATCAGTAACTTGACCACCGAATTCGTCATAAACCTTATATCCATTATATATTTTAGGGTTATGTGAAGCAGTAATTACTATTCCACCTTGACAATTTAAATGTCTTACAGTAAATGAAAGCATTGGCGTTGGTCTTAGGCTTTCAAATAAAAATACCTTTACATTATTTGCACAAAGTGTTAATGCTGCAGCTTCAGCAAACTCTTTTGACATGTTTCTTGAATCATATGCAATTGCAACCTTTGGAGCTTCAAAATTTTTATTTAAATAGTTAGCAAATCCTTGAGTTGCCTTTGATACTGTATAGACATTCATTCTGTTAGTTCCAGCACCTATAACCCCTCTTAGACCACCTGTACCAAAATCTAATTCCTTATAAAATCTATCTTCTATTTCCTTTTCATCTGTAATGCTTCTTAATTCTTCTTTTATTGTTTCTGATATTACTTTTGAGTTTAACCACTCATTATACTTCTCTTTGTAATCCATATTATCCCTCCTAAACATTTTCAGTAGTCCATACATTAGTTATTATATACCAAAATCTTATAAATTTAAATAAAAAAATAAGAGTTATCTTTAAAATTATTTATAACTCTTATTTTTAGTATATTTTTTATTCTATTTTTAATATATTTTTTTATTCTGCAACATCTTTTACATCAGCATCTTCTGCTTCTTCCATATCTCTACTAACTGTATTTCGTTCATAGCTAATAGATGCAATTACTGAATTTAAATCATCTAATACTGATATTTCTGATGCCACTTCTAAATCCCCAAATTTATAAACAGATCCAACAGTTCCTGTACCTATATTAAAATCTATATATTTAGGTATTGAATCAACTGTACATTCAACCTTTACACTATCCTTTTCTTTTTGTAATACAATTCCCTTCTTATTTAGGAACTCTTCTCCTATATAATGAATTGGAACTGAAGAAACAACTTTTTCTGCTCCGTTTACTTCTTCTAAATCTAAATGAATAATTTTGTTAGTTACAGGATCTTTTTGAACTTCTTTAATTAATCCTTTATGTTTTTCTCCATCTAAACAAAAATCAAGAACTCCATGTTGCCCATTTCTTGCTACTTCATGAGCTAATTCAAGTTCTCCAACTTCAAATAATAAGTTCTTTATTGCCTTACCATATAAAACTCCTGGAACCTTTCCATTTTTTCTCGCTTTCTTTGCACTATTTGGAACATCTATAGATCTTCTATTAATTTCTAAATCTGACATTTCACATTACCTCCTGTTTTTAAACTCTCTTAGGTATTTTTGCCAAGAATTTAATAATTTATACATCTAACTTGCTAAATTATGTGTGTTTTTTACCTTACATACATTTTTAATAATATTTATAAAACTTTAAATAAACTACAAATTTATCAACTAATAATAATTTACTTTTTCCTATTTTTATATATTTTTATCTATTTTTTTCATCTTTATGCATATAATAATATTATTTGAGTTACTGTTTATAGTGATATATGGATTAGGTATTTATATAACTGCTATAGACAAATGTTTATTTTATGATAAAATTATGGGGTGGTATACTAAATAATTAGCAAAGGATGTGATTATTATAGTAATACAGCAGAAAAAAATTTCATAAAAGCGCCAGAACTTAAGTGAAGCTCTGAATTTTAATTCGGCACGCTGAACTTACTCAGTTTAATCTGAGTTTCCTTAATGAAAAGGAAACTCCTACTATCGTAGGAGCAAGTTCGCCTAACCAAATCGAAGATTGCTTTGGAAAAGGAAACTCCTACTATCGTAGGAGTAAGTTCGCCTAACCAAATCGAAGATTGTTTTGGAAAAGGAAACTCCTACTATCGTAGGAGTAAGTTCGCCTAACCAAATCGAAGATTTGGAGGCTCACTTAAGTTGACGAGGATGGGGAGTATCGAATTCTTCGGCGGGTGCCCCACGGTATCGCACTACCGTTAACAACTAGTAAAACTACAAAGTGATTTGTAGCACAATCCTAGTTTGGTGTTAAAACCTTCATTGTGTTTTTAGAGGTCCTAGTATTAGTATACCCTTTTTAAATACTATCCTTTAATTATCATAATAAATCAAAGTAAAATAAAAATAATTTAATAATGGAAGGAAGATTTATTTATATGTGCGGAATAGTTGGTTATGTAGGAAATAGACAAGCGTCTAATTTATTAGTAGAAGGATTATCAAAATTAGAATATAGAGGATATGATTCTGCAGGAGTTGCCATTTTAAATAATGGAATTAATGTTAGAAAGTTTAAAGGACGTTTAAATAATTTAGCAACAAGCCTAAAGGAAAATCCTATAAACGGTCATATTGGAATTGGTCATACAAGATGGGCTACTCATGGTGAACCATCAGATGTTAATTCACATCCTCATACTACAGAAAATGCTACAATTAGTGTAGTTCACAATGGTATTATAGAAAACTATATGAAATTAAGAGAATGGTTAACTTCAAAAGGATATAAGTTCTTCTCTGAAACAGATACAGAAGTTATACCAAACTTAGTTGACTACTACTATGAAGGTGATTTATTTGAAGCAGTTGTTAAAGCAACTTCTAAACTTGAAGGAAGTTTTGCAATTGGAGTAATAGCTAAAAATGAACCTGATAAAATAGTTGCAGTTAGAAAAGATAGTCCTCTTATAGTTGGCTTAGGAAAGAATGAAAGCTTTATTGCTTCAGATATTCCTGCTGTATTAAACCATACAAGAGAAGTTTATTTATTAGAGGATAAAGAGTTTGCTATTTTAACATCAAATGGCGTTGAACTAAGAAATGAAGATGGAGAAAAAATTGAAAAGGAAATTTACCATGTTACTTGGAACATCGATGCAGCTGAAAAAGGTGGATTTGAAGATTTCATGTTAAAAGAAATTCATGAACAACCAAAAGCTGTTAAAGATACTTTAGCAGGTAAAATTGTCTTAGGAAAAGAAATAACAATAGATAATATAGCATTTACAAAGAAAGAGTTAGAAAACTTTGATAGAATTTATATAGTGGCTTGTGGAACTGCATACCATGCTGGTTTAGTTGGTAAAACAGTAATCGAAAAATTTGCTAAAATACCAGTAGAAGTTGATATAGCATCTGAGTTTAGATATAGAGATCCAATGATAACTGATAGAACATTAATAATCGTTGTATCTCAATCTGGTGAAACTGCTGACACTTTAGCTGTTTTAAGAGATGGTAAGAAACAAGGTGCTAGAGTTTTAGCTATAACTAATGTTGTAGGTTCATCTGTATCAAGAGAAGCTGATGATGTATTCTATACATTAGCTGGGCCTGAAATAGCTGTTGCTTCAACAAAGGCTTATGTTACTCAATTAGCAGCATTTTATATCTTAGGATTATATTTTGCTTCATTAAAAGGCACTATGTCAGATGAAGAAATCGAAGAAATTAAGACACATTTATTAGAGATACCAAATAAAATAGAAAAAGCATTAGGAATGAAAGATTCTCTTCAAAAATTTGCTTCTTCTCACTATAATCATAAAGATATGTATTTCTTAGGTAGAGGGCTTGACTATGCCGTTGCAATGGAAGGCTCATTAAAACTTAAAGAAATATCTTATATTCATTGTGATGCTTATGCTGGTGGTGAATTAAAACATGGTCCTATAGCTTTAATAGAAAAAAATACTGCAGTTATTACTCTTTTAACTCAAGAAGGACTAAAAGATAAAATGATTAGTAACGTTAGAGAAGTTTCTACAAGAGGTGGAAATATATTTGCAGTTGTAAATGAAGGCGATACTACTACTAAGGAAGTTGTTGATGACTTAGTTTATATACCAAAAACTATTGATATGTTAACTCCACTAGTAAGTGTTGTTCCACTACAATTAATTTCTTATTACGTTGCAAAACAAAAAGGCTGTGACGTTGATAAGCCAAGAAACCTAGCAAAATCTGTTACAGTTGAATAATAATAGAAAGGATACACAATATGTGTATCCTTTTTTTAGTTAAACAATTCAGTTATTTCTTCAGAACTTAAGCTACTTAAGAAACCTCCATTAGTATAATTTCCATCCATTATATCATTAATAATTTCTTTCTTACTTTCTTGTAGTTTAATTATCTTTTCTTCAATACTTCCCTTTGCGATAAGCTTAATAACTTCTACAACATTCTTTTGTCCAAATCTATGTGCTCTATCGGTTGCTTGGTCTTCAATAGCTGGATTCCACCATGGATCAAAATGAATAACAACATCTGCTGATGTTAGATTTAATCCTGTTCCTCCTGCTTTCAATGATATTAAAAATACTTTAACTTTGTTTGAATTATTAAATTCATTTACAAGCTGAACCCTTTCTGAAGCCTTCGTACCTCCATCTAAATAGAAATACTCAATCCCTTCTGCTTCAAAAATATTTTTTATACTATCAAGTACAGATGTAAATTGAGAGAATAATAATATCTTATGATTATTATTTATAAATTCATTTATTAGTTCTACAGTTATATCAATCTTACCACTTCCCCCAGTGTATCCTTCAACAAGTATACTTGGATCTAATGCAAGTTGTCTAAGCTTAGTTAAATAAGAGAAAATTGTGATCTTATCTTTAGTCACACCCTTTTCTCTCATTTTTATTTTAATATCATCTACATAAGATTTATAGACCTTCTTTTGCTCTTTAGTCATTTCAATTACATATCTTTTTTCAATTTTATCTGGCAACTCACTCATAACATCACTTTTTAATCTTCTAAGTATAAATGGTTTAATAAGCTTCTTTAATTCAGATGTTCCTTTTCCCATTTTAATAAATTTATCTTGGAATTTTCTTTTGGAATATAAATATCCAGGCATAATATAATCAAATAAAGACCACAATTCTAAAAGATTATTTTCAATTGGAGTTCCTGTTAATGCAAATTTTACCTTAGCGTTTAATTCTTTAACAACTTCACTACTTTGTGATAAAGGGTTTTTAATATTTTGAGCCTCATCAATTATACAATAATCAAAGTTAATACCTTCATATAAATTATAATCATTTCTTAATGTTCCATAAGTTGTAATTAACACATCATACTCATTAACATCTTCTTTTGTAAATGCTCTTTCTTCTTTGTTTCCATGGATTATCTTAATCTTCAAAGAAGGGGCAAACTTTTCAAATTCACTTTTCCAATTATAAATTAATGATGTTGGTGTTATTATGATACTTTTCTTTCCAAGTTCCGATAATAAAAATGTAATAGTCTGAAGTGTTTTTCCTAATCCCATTTCATCTGCTAAAATTCCACCAAATTCATAATAACTTAAAGTTTTAAACCACTTAAACCCTGTTAATTGATAATCTCTCAAAGTTGCTTTTAATTCTTTTGGCACTTCATAATTAACACTATTTAAATTTTCTATTTTATAAGAAATATGTTCTACTATATCTTTACCGTGTATAAAAGATAAATTATTTTCTTTTATGCTATTGTTGATAAATAATGCTTTGCTTTTATGTACCTTAATTTCATTAGATTCAATAATGGATTCTTCATTTAAGCTATCAATTAAATTAAATAATTTACTTACTTCTTCATCTTTTAAATCAATAAAACTTTCATCTTTTAACTTAAAAAATCTTCTATTGTCCTTAAAAGCAGCAATTATTTTCTTATATTCATCTTCACTAACATTTTCTATATTAAAAGAAAATTCTAAATAATTCCCTCTTCCTTCTGTAATAGAAGCATTCAACGATGAAGCTCCATAAATCCTTCTTTCTTTAAATCTATCAGAATAATATACAGTAGCTTTATCTTTTAATATTGATAAATCATCTGAAAGTAGCTCAAATAATTTTTCATCATCACCGTTAAACATAAATACATCTTTACTTCTATAAAAAGCAAAATTATTTAATATTTTTTCTATTTCTTCTTCTTCATTTAAGTCTCTAATAACATACTCATTATCCTTTTCGCCTTTTATCATATTAAAATTTACGTCACCATAATAAATCTTAACTAAGGCCCAAGTTTTCTTCCTATCTCTATCTAAATATACTTCAAACCTTGGTTTTTCTTTAACTATACTTTTTTTAAGACTATCATCTATATTTATTTCATCACTTATAGTTTCAAATAAAGGTAAAACTTTATTAAACACTTCTTTCTTTTTATTATCTTTAAACACAATCACAGGAGCTTTTATAAATATATCATTTATAGTTTTATAATATTTTATTTGATTTTCACTAGGTAAATAAATATTATTCTCATAAAGATATACATCACCTTTATAATTTAATGGTTTTGGTACGTCTTCATTAGAAGAAATTTTAATTTCTCCGTTTTCTTCATTTATATTGAACTTTACCGGCAATTCTTCTTTAAGTACTTGTAGTTCAAGTGTAGTAACAGCTTCAGTGAATGTTATAAATTTATCCCCTACGCTGCTTAATAACCTTCTTAAAGCACTTTGAGGTATAAATAAAGACTTATTATTCCCAAATATACTGTTAGTAATTCTATTAATTGAATACTCCTTTTCAAAAGGTTCATTTAAAGATACATATTCTTCAATAAAATTTAAAATATTTTCATCTTCTTCTGAAAAATAATGTATTGATGGATCATATTTAAATTCTTTTCCATATGATAATGTTTTATTATATCTTCTAGCATTAATTAATTCTGCTATATTCTTAACAACATAATATTTTTTAGTCCCTATTTTCAAATCTAACTCATAGAAATATTTATATTTTGTTATATCCTTCTTAGTTAAATTTACTTGTATGCTAGCCCTTTCTTTATTACAGTTGTTTATTTTATTTATTACGCTAAGTAATTTATCTGAATAATCCTCATTTTCACTATCCAAATTATTTATTTTCTCTTTTTTAGCATTACTTTTTTCTTCAACTGCTGCTTCAAATTTATAAAACGTAGCCCCTATATGCTTACAAATATATGTTGAATTAAAATCACAATTATTTTCAAAATCTACGCAATTACATTCAGTATAAATTAACTCATTCTTTTTTAAGTCAAATGATAAATTTGTATTATAAACATTTAAATCATTTTCAGACATGACTTTCCCATATATATCTAAGGATCCATATTCTTTATCTGCTATAGATTTTATATCCAGTACTAATCCTTCTTTAAAACATTTCATTCCCCTATAAAGACGATTATTACTATCTTTTTTTAATATTAATGCGTTTAGCTGCGTCACATTCATCCTAAGTCACCTCATTAAATGAACTATTTTATATATTAACTTTATTTAGAGTTTATTCATTTCAATTATTCTAAAAAGCACTATCAATTATTTTACCACATTTTTCACTAACTGATACATTATTTTAACAAAAAAGAATGTATCAAAATATCTTTATTTTGATACATTCAATAAATTTAAATGATTTCTTTGTATGTTTCCTCTTTAAATCCTACTAATACTTTTTCTTCAGTGATTAATAATGGTCTTTTTACAAGCTTTCCATCACTTGCCAAAAGCTTAATCATTTCTTCTTGACTCATATCTTTCAACTTATCTTTTAAATTCATTTCTCGATATAAAACACCTGAAGTATTAAAGAATTTTTTAATTTCTAATCCACTTAACTTTATCCATTTACCTAATTCTTCTTCTGTAGGATTATTTAATACTATATCTCTATCTTCAAAATCTACATTATTTTCTGTTAAAAATTTCTTTGCTTTTCTACAAGTTGTACATTTAGGATATTCAATAAATAATTTTTTCATAAGTATCTCCTTTTTTCATTTTTTTATAATTCTATCACACTTATAATATAATAGTAAATAATAGTATAAATTTTATATTTTTATTTATGATTAATATTAGATAATTGTATATAATATATATATTAAAATTATTATTTTTTTAGTAAAAGGAGTTGATATCTTGGAAAATTCACTAAATAAAAATGAATCTCTTTTTAATATTATTAATACGTTGATAATCAATAGAAATTACATAGAAGCTGAAAATATATTAAACTCTACAACCAATAGGAATTCAGAGTATCATTATCTATATGGATTAATTTTAAAGAATAAGGCTTGGTTTGATGCAGCTTTACCTCACTTTAAAAAAGCAGTACTCTTATCACCAAACAATACCCAATATAAAGATGAACTTATTTCACTTATGGGCAGACATAGATATTATTCAGATGATTACTATAATAACAGTTATAGAAGAAGAAATCGTGGTTGTTCATGCTGCTGTTGTGATGATTGTTGTGATTGCTGTGACTGTGGTAATTTTAGCTGTTGTGACCTTATTTGTTTAGATCAATGCTGCGAATGTATGGGTGGAGACTTAATAGATTGTATTTAATATTATTTCTATTATTTTATTGAATCACTTATTTACATTAATGTGAATATATTATAATGATTTAACAATCTTTCTAAGGAGATTTAATATGAACCCTTATAAGGTACTAGGTGTACGACCTAATGCATCTTTAGATGAAATTAAAACAGCCTATGAATCCCTTGCAAATACCTATGATATAAATAGTTATGAAGGTTCTCTAGAAGAACCTCTTGCTGAAGATAAGCTTTCAGAGTTAAATACAGCCTATAATAGTTTAATTAATGAGTATAAATACAAAGATATACGTGAATTAATTGAAAAGCAACAATTTTTATCAGCTGAAACACAATTAAATTTAATTACTGATAAGTCATCTGCTGAATGGAACTATTTACAAGGCTTTGTATTATTAAAAAAAGGTTGGTTCAAAGCAGGAGTTAATCATATGAAGGTGGCTGCAGAACTTAATCCAGATAATGAGGAATATCAAGAGGCATTAATGGTTTTAGCTAAAAAAGTAAGACAAATGAAGGCAAATTATGCTCGTGCTATGCAAAGTAATGCAGCTGCACAAAATAATAATAACATGTGTGGCGGCGGTGGCGGAAACCAAGCTAATATGTGTGGCGGACAAGGATCTGGTGGCGGAATTGATCCAAATGTATTAAATATGTTGATGAATAATGCTGGTAATATGGGCGGTGCTAATCCTATGGGTGGAGGAGCTAATAACATGGCTGGTGCAGCTAATAATGCCAATCCTATGAATGGAGCAACTAATCCTTTAAATAATATGGCTGGCATTGCTAATAATATGGGTGGAAATCCAATGCAAAATATGCTACTCCAAAGTCTTTTAGGCGGTGGTGGTAATGGAATGAATATGTGTGGTAACGGCGGTGGTGGAATGTGCTAAAACATCGCTTAGACGTCCAAAACTATCTATGAAGCTATAAAGGAGTCTTATAATGTTTGGATACGTCACACCTCTTAAAAGCGAACTTAAAGTTAAAGAATTTGAATACTTTAGAAGCTATTATTGTGGCTTATGCAACGAAATTAAAAATCAATTTGGTAATATTCCCAGATTCTGCCTAAATTATGATTTAACTTTCATTGGTTTTATGTTAGATGGACTTTTTAGTGATCCTCTAAAATTAAAAGAGGTAAAATGTATACGCCATCCCGGTAAAAAACTTATTATTACTGCTGAATCCCAATGTTTAAATTATTGTGCAGACTTAAGTATATTACTATTTGATTATAAACTTAAAGATAATATAGAAGATGATAAAAGTATAAAAAGTAAGTTTTTTAAGCTACTTCTTTCACCCTCATCTAAAAAGAGTTTTAATAATTTAAATACAATAGCTGATAAAATATCAACTAATTTAAACCTAATTTCTAATTTTGAAAAGACAAAAGCCTTTTCTTCATTAGATGAAATATCTCATCCTTTTGGAGATATTATGGCATGTGTATTAAGTGATTTTCCGTATAAATTTGAAGAAGATAGTAAAATATTAAGGGATAACTTATATTCACTTGGATATTTTATTGGTAAATGGATTTATTTAATAGATGCTTTAGATGATTTAAAAGATGATATGTCTACAAATAATTTTAATCCTTATAATATTTTATATAACACCCAAAATTTATCTTACGAAGATTTAATATCTTACTGCATTGAGGATATTGATTTTTCTATTTTGAATAGCTTGGTTAATTGTAGTGAAATTTTAAAAAACATTCCATTTAAAAAACATTATAGTATAATTGAAAATGTTATTAATCTTGGAATGCTAAACAAATATTATGAGGTATTAAATAAATATCCTTTTATTAATATCAAAAAGATAAATGGGGCTGTCGCACTAAATAATTAGTGCGAGGCCCCTTTTGCAAAAAAAAAATAAATCCCAGACTCTATAAGCCTAGG
>NZ_JBCOAB010000025.1:0-55408 GCF_040227035.1 Clostridium sp. RTP31139st1_H3_RTP31139_211217 | reverse complement strand
GACCGGAATCGAACCGGTACGGTATCGCTACCGCAGGATTTTAAGTCCTGTGCGTCTGCCTGTTCCGCCACTTCAGCGTATTTATTTCGTCGCCGTCATCTGACGACAAAATTAATTATATAGTATGAACATAATACTGTCAACATTTTTTTCACTTTTTTTTATTTTTATTTCATTTTCTATCTAAAGCCAGTAAAATAGCCACTTCCAACTGATTTATTTTCTATACTTTTTTATATTTTTTATATTTTTTTATTATTTTTTATAAAAAAATTTAATAAAAAAAGAGAAAGATAAGTGATTATCCATTCTCTCTAATATATAAAACTTATATAACGGTTCTAATTAAAAACTCTTTTTAGATCTTCCTTTAAATTCTTGATGCTTTTTAAAATCTTGTTGTCTTTCTTCACTATCCTTTAAGAATCTAGACATAATATCTTCAAAGTTTGCTGGTGCAGCTTTTTTCTTTTCAGATGTCCATTCAATTTCTGCAGGTTTTACAGATTTTTTCTTAACGTTAGCTTGCTTAATTGATAAACTAATTTTTCCATTATCATCAATTGATATAACTTTAACCTTTACCTTATCTTGTTCATTAAGATGTTGTCTTATATCCTTAACAAAAGAATCTGCAACTTCTGAAATATGAACTAAACCTGTTTTACCTTCTATCTCTACAAAAGCTCCGAAGTTTGTAATATTTACCACTGTACCCTCTAATATGTTTCCTGCCATTAAGGTCATTTTACAAAGAATCCTCCTTAAAATTAAAAATAATCTATGTCATTAATAATAATAACCATATTAATAGAAATTTAAACTTAAACCAATACTATTCTACCTCATTACTTGGAATAATTTGCTGCTCACCTTCTTTTATTAATCCTAGCCTCTCTCTAGCTAGTTTTTCTAGATACTCATTATTACTTTGAGCCCTATCTAGTTCTGCTTGCAACTTAATATTTTTTTCTTTTAATTCCTCTAATTCTTGGGCTTGAGTAGAAATATCACTCTTTATTCTTTTTAGTACAATAACTTGTTTTATTACACTTATACTAAAAAATCCAATAACTAAAACAATAATAATTCCTTTAAGGTTTACGTTTTTTTTCATAAAATAGTACCCTCTTTATATTATTCTATAAATATATTGTAAACCACTCTACATAATTAATTCAAGATATTTTTTATACTAATTGTTTTTTCCTGTAATATTGTGAAATATTACTTTAAATGGATAAATAAAATTTTTAAATATTACTCTAAACATTTTTCCTAAAGCACTTATAAGCTTTAACTCAAATTTAATACATATATTACTAATAAACCTTATGTATAAGGTCAACGAAATAATCATAAATATATAAACATAAGCTCCTAAAAAAGCATAATTAGTATAAAGGAGGAATGTAAAAACTGCCATAGCCGCTAGTATCCAAAACAATATATCTTCAATTGCAATTACAATTTTATTTACATTGCTACCTCTTATTATTCTATATAAGTCAAACATTGCTCCGGTTAGTATACCAGCTAACATTGCATAAAGTATAATACTAAATTGTACATCTGTTTTTAATGGCATAATAACCTCCTATTTAAAAAGCCTTCCAATTATGCTTTCTTTTTCTTTTTTAACTTCTTTTCCACTATAAACGATATAATATATTTCTCCATTAATCATTACATCGCCATTCTGTACATCAAGCTTATTCATTTTCAAATTTTGACCCTTTATCGTTAATGCTCCAAGCTTAGTATTAAGTAATATCTTTTCATCATCAAAGCTAATTACTTCCTCTACTCCAGTTAATGTCATTTTCTTTCTGTTTTCTAATATAATATTTCCTCTATTATCCTCTATACTACCCTCTAATTTTTTCTCCATTATTTACTCCTCCATATATTTCTTGATTAAATATATGAAGTATTATTAAAAATTATTCTTGATCTTCTACACCTTCTAAAATCTCATACATTTCTTTAGCATTTTCTTTTCTCACATGATCAGCAATATTAATAATTCTTGCCTTAAGCTTTCTATTTGCAAAAGTAATTTCTATTATATCTCCTTCATTTACGTTAGTTGATGGTTTTGCTACCTTATCATTAATTGAAACTCTTCCGCCTTCACAAGCTTCCTTAGCCACTGTTCTTCTTTTTATTATTCTTGATACTTTTAAATATTTATCTAATCTCATATAATATTCCTCCACATAAGTTCATTAATTTTAGGTATTAAAAAGCCCGAGATAACTCGGGCTTAAAAATTATAATTACTTATTAACTCTCTCTTTAAATTCCTTACCTGCTTTAAATACTGGTACAGTAGAAGCTGGAATGTTTATAGTTTCTTTAGTTCTTGGGTTTCTTCCTTCTCTAGCTGCTCTTTCTCTAGTTTCGAAAGTACCAAATCCAACTAATTGAACTTTTTCCCCATTTTCTAAAGCTTCTTGAACTGAATCAATGAATGCTTTTAATGCAGTTTCTGCATCTTTCTTTGTTAATTGGCTTTTTTCTGCCATGCTAGTAATTAATTCTGCTTTATTCACGATTTACATCCTCCTTAAATAAACAGTTAAAAATATTGTAGTTAACTATTTTTAATTATGTACTATAACTACATTACCTTATTATATATCCACTTTATTCAGTAGTCTATAGTAATACGGGCTTTTTTTCTATAAAAATATATTTATTACAACTTTTTCTTGTAGTATAGTCATTTTTATATTCCTCTTCTTAAAATATTCTGCACAAACTATAAAAATCCTTCTATAAATGCAGAAATTCTCTATCTTTTCTGTTAATCGTACTTTTTTGAATCTTCCCATAAAGCATTCATTTCATCTAATGTAGAGTCGTTTAAATTTTTGTCTTGCTTTAATAAATTTTCCTCAACAAATTTAAATCTTTTAACAAACTTTTTGATTGATTTATTTAATGCTTCTTCTTCATCAACATTTAATAATCTAGCTACGTTAACACAAGCAAATAATAAATCACCAACTTCATTTATTATTTTTTCCATATTATTGGATTTATATACATCTAATACTTCATTTATTTCTTCTTCTATTTTTTTAACAGCTTCATTTACATCTTCAAAATCAAATCCAACCTTTGAAACCTTTTTTTGTACCTTGTGTGCTTTAGTTAATGCAGGTAATGTCTTTGCTATTCCCTCAATTTCTTCAGTAAGAGTTTCATAGTTCTTTTCCTTTTTCTTTAATTCATCCCAATTCTCTAAAACCTCTTTAGATGAATCAGCAACTACATTTCCAAAAACATGAGGATGTCTATAAATCATTTTTGTTGTTATTGCTTCTATAACATCAGATATATTAAAATATCCATCTTCTTTTCCAATTACAGAATGGAATACAACTTGTAATAAAACATCTCCTAACTCTTCTATTAACCCATCTATATTATCATCTTCTATAGCTTCTACAGTTTCGTAAGCTTCTTCTATAAGAGAATTTTTAATACTTTCGTGAGTTTGTTCTCTGTCCCAAGCACATCCATCTTCTCCTCTTAAAATTTCAATTGTATTGATTAAATCATAAAAATCTTTTTTATTATTTATATCCTTAGGAATATATACTGAAGTTAAATAGTCTATATCTTCTTGCATATCTAATTCATATAAAGGAATTTTTCTTATAGATTCTTCTCCTTCTATTCCTGCGGCTCTTACATAGTATATCTCTGTTTCATCATTATAATATTCAAGTAATTCAAGTTTTACTTCAGAAGCAATTAATACATTATATACTTGAGTAATTATAGTACCAATTCTTTTATCCAATATTTGATTTTTTATATCAAACGCATCTATTATCTTTAGTCCTTCTATTGGATCAATTTGAAGCCTATCCATCATAGCATCCACAAAGCTAACTGCAGGTAGTATTTTATATTCTATATTATTTTCATTACATAAGTTAATAAGATTTAAAACTGATCTTTCTGCTACTAAAGGATGTCCTGGAACAGCATAAACTAGTTCACCACATTTTTTATATTCTTCTATCATTTCATTTGCAATATTAGAATATACCTCATCAAAACTATTTCCTTCTTCATAATAATTATCACAAGTCTTAAAAGAAGTTAATCCTTTTTTTAAATAATCAACTGTAGGATGCTTTTCTGTTCTAAAATAAAGGTTTTTACTTTCCTCTAAAGCTCTAACAGCTCCTATCGTTAAAGCATCTGGTGAACCAGGCCCTAATCCAACTATTTTTATCATTGTACAGTACTCTCCTTACATCATTTTCTTACTAATCTATTTTTTATTTCATCAACATTAAATACTTTAAAAAGTAGAATAGCTATTATATATATAATAATACCCATAAATATTGATAATAAGCAAGAAATACTGTTACTGTCTATTTTTTTCATTATAAAATCATAGCTAAATAAGACTACTACTATCATTGCAACTGATGCATATGCCGGCTTTATAAAAGAATCATAAATACTTACTTTACATTTAATTTTACTTTTAAGTGCTATAAGATTTAATATAGTAACTACTACATAAGCAGAAATACTTGCTATTACAGCACCAAAAATATTTATTTCTGGTATTGGAACTAATATTGTAGTTAAGATTACCTTTACAATACATCCTATTACTAGGTTTATAACTGGCCTTATATAATGATTTGTAGCCTGTAAAACAGACGTTGTCGTTTGAGTTACAATAACAAAAGGTATGGATATTGATAAATATCTTAATATTTCAATTCCCTCATATCTATCAAAAAATACTAACTTCATTATAGGTCCTGCTAAACAAAACATTCCTAATGTAGCTGGCAATGCAATAACTGCTGATAATTTCATTGCAATATTAATTTTACTTTGCATTTCTTCTTTTCTGTTTAGTATATAGTTTTCTGCTATTATCGGAATTAATGATGTACAAATTGCTACTGATAATGTTAAAGGTATATTAACTAATACAGCAGCCTTACCAGTAAGTTGTCCATATAAAGCCGTTGCATTTGCAACACCAGATTCAACTAGTTTTTGTGGCACTAATATAGAATCTATTAAATTCATTATTGTTCCTACTGTAGCACCAATAGAAATTGGAATTGCAATCTTTAATATTTTACTTAATAATTCTGGATTAGTTTTAACCCTTCTTATTCCCATTTCCCTTTTTACATGCCTATACTTTATAATCAAATATATTCCTGCAATAAAAGCTCCCCCTGCCGCTCCAAAAGCAGCTCCTCCTGCGGAATATTCAATTCCCTTGCTAAAAAGAAGATAGGCTAGTCCAACTCCAATTATCACTCTTCCTATTTGCTCTAATATCTGTGATACTCCAGACGGTGTCATATTTTGAAGTCCTTGAAAGAAACCTCTAAATATAGTAACAAATGAAACCATCATCGGTGCAAAAGATATACCTATTAATGAGTAATAAGATTTCATATCCCATTTTAAGAAACTAATAATTGGCTTTGCAAAAAAGAATAATATCAATGAAGTTCCTACCCCTAACGTTATCATCAAAAAAGAAGATTCTTTAACAACTTCATAACTTCCTTCTACATCTCCAACAGCATTTTTTTCTGATATCATTTTAGAAACTGCTACCGGAACCCCACTTGCCATTCCTACATAAAACATGTATAAAGGATATGATAATTGATAATATCCAATTCCTTCATCACCAATTAACATAATTAATGGCCATCTAAAGAAAAAGCCTAATACTTTTGCTAACATTCCAGCCATTCCCAATACCAAGCTTCCTTTTATAAGAGATTGCTTCTTCATAAAATACCTCCAAACTCAAATTACTGACTACTACTAATTTTTATTTAAAGCTTAGAGGTATTATTACAAATATTGTATAAATATTTAACAAATATTGTAATATGTCTAGTATTATTTATTGTTCCATTTGCTTTCCTAAGAAAGCTGCTGCAGTTTCAGCTAATTTTAACTCTAAATCTCCAAAAACATCTCCAGATTCTTTTGATACAATAAGCACAGCTCCAATTGCATCACCTTCAGCAATTATTGGTGCTATCACTTGGCTTGTATATTCTCCTGGGTCCTCATCATTATGTAATGGAATTGTTTTACTATTCTCTGTTATGATAGAAGGTTTTCTACCATCCATTATAGATTCTAGTTCTGAACTTATTTTTCTTTCAATATAATCTTTCTTTGTTGCTCCACTTACTGATATAAAGGCATCTTTATCAGCAATTAAAACAATATGTCCAATTGCTTGTTGCAAGCTTTCAGCATACTCCTTAGAAAAATCAGTTAATTCTCCTATTGGTGAGTATTTCTTTAAGATTACACCACCTTCTCTATCTGTAAATATTTCTAATGGATCTCCTTCTCTAATTCTTAATGTTCTTCTAATTTCTTTTGGTATAACTACTCTTCCTAAATCATCAATACGTCTTACTATTCCTGTAGCTTTCATTACTATGAGTTACCTCCTTAATTATGTTATATGATTAACTGCATTATTATTATTTGAAGTATTAGAAATTTTATACACATATACCCAATATTTATCCTCTCCTATCTAAAGAGGAATTATATGAAGTCTATGGTAATTTTACAATTATTAAATTCAAATAATAATTGTGAAAATTTAAAATAATATCTTCCATATCTTCAATAATAAATTTCCCTAAAATTCAATTTATTATTTATAATAATAAAAAAAGCCAAACAAGATTTTTATAATCTTGTTTGACTTTTTACTACAAATTAAAGTCTATCTTCATATAATTTAACATTTAAATCTTTTTTCCATTGTTCTAATGTTGAATTATATACTTCTTCTTTCTTTTGACTTTCTAAAGTTGATTTGATAGTATCTTTTACTTCATCAAGTGGAGTTACTGTATCTTCAGCTTGAACTCCCTCAACCTTTATTATATGGTATCCAAATGAACTTTGAACAGGATCTGAAATTTCACCTTCTTTTAATACTTTAAATCCAGCTAAGAAGTCAGTATCAAAGTTTTCTTGCTCATTTTCAACATATCCTAAATCTTCTGATAATGGGAAAGTTCTTGAAGTTGCATTAGCTTCATACTCTGCATATATATCATCAAAAGTAGCTTCACCAGAATTTATTTTATCCTTAGCTGCTTTTGCTTCTTCTTCAGTTTTAAATAATATATGCTTAGCATTTGCTCCAGCTTTTTTAGTATAATCCTCTATATTTTCATTATAGTAAGTTTCAATATCTTCATCAGTTACAGTAACATCTTTTGTTATTGCCTCAGTAACTTTTTGAACTTTTACTAAATTTTCAAGGAAAGAATTAAATTTCTCATCGCTCATTCCGTAATGTTCTAAAGCTTCCTTTAATTTATCTTCTCCGCCATAAGCCTCAACAAAGTTTTGTCTTTCAGTTTCTATTTCAGTTGCTAATTCTTCATCTGATGGAATATATCCAAGCTCTGTTCCTTTAGTGATTAATACTTTATTATCTACTAATTGTTCAAGAACACTTTGTCTTGCACTCTTTAATTTAGCTTTTAATGTATCATCTATATTATTTTCATAATCTTCACCATAAGTTTCAATTAAATAGTCTATATCAGCCTGTAATTCACTATTTACATCTGCCATAGTAATTTTGTCACTTCCAACCTTCGCCAATACAGTCTTTTGTATAGCTTCTGGAGTTTTTTCTATCATCTTACAACCAGCCATTGAAAATGCCATGACAGCAACTGTTGCAATAGCTACTATATTTTTTATCTTTCTCAATTTATTTCCCTCACTTTACATTCATAATAATTTGTTACATACCCTAGTATATCAGTTATATCCTTTTTATTCAAATTCTACTGTCTATTTTTTACGTGAATTTTTAATTAAATCAGTAAGAAGTTTTTTATAAAAATCTAATATTTCCTCACGCTTAATACTATTTACTTTCACAGCAAAAAATGGAGTTTCTCCAAAGTATAAAACAACATTTTCTTTATATTTTTTCATTAATATGTGATAAATATCATTAACTTTTTTATATCCTTTTGGGAACTTAAATCTTACCTCTTTAGGTGTTTCTTTTATCTCTTCAATTAATAATACTTTAGCTAAACTCTTAACATATGCAATATCCATCAAATTATATACAGCTTCAGGAATTGATGAGTATCTATCCTCTAACTCATCCTTTATATCTTTATAATCATCCATATTTTCAATTGCAGCAATTTTTTTATAAACCTCAATTTTTTGAATTTCATCTTCAATATATGATGATGGAATATATGCATCAACTTTAATATCAACAGTTGTTTCAATAGGTTCTTGTTCTATTTCACCTTTAATTAACTTAACTGTATCTTCAAGCATTCTACAATATAAATCATATCCTATAGCTGCCATATGTCCATGTTGAGATGAGCCCATCATATTTCCGGCTCCTCTTATTTCTAAGTCTCTCATTGCTATTTTAAATCCTGATCCAAGCTCAGTAAAATCCTTCAATGCTTTTAATCTTTTTTCAGCAACTTCTGTTAATACCTTATCTTTAGTATACATAAAATATGCATATGCAATTTTATTAGAACGTCCAACTCTTCCTCTTAATTGGTATAATTGTGATAATCCCATCTTATCAGCATTATTTACTATCATGGTATTTACATTTTGAATATCTATACCTGTTTCTATAATAGTTGTACAGACTAAAACATCATATTCCCTCTGCATAAACTTAATCATTTCAGATTCTAATTCTTTTTCAGTCATTTGCCCGTGAATTATTCCTACCTTACATTCTGGTACTAATTCACTAATATATTTAGCCATTCCTTGTATGCTTTCGACTCTGTTATATACAAAATAAACCTGGCCATCCCTTGCCACTTCTCTTAATATAGCATCTCTGATAAGCTGATCATTTTGCTCTACAACATAAGTCTGAATTGGAAATCTCTCTTCTGGTGGCGTTTCAATAACCGAAATATCCCTAACCCCTGTTAATGACATATGAAGCGTTCTTGGAATAGGTGTTGCACTTAATGTTAATACATCAACATTTTTCTTAATTGATTTTATTTTTTCTTTTTGCGCAACTCCAAATCTTTGCTCCTCATCAACTATTAATAATCCTAGATCTTTAAAAACAATATCCTTTGATACTAATCTGTGAGTTCCTATTAATATATCAACATTACCTTCTTTTAACGCTTGCAACGTTGCTTTTTGCTGCTTAGCTGTTCTAAATCTACTTATCATATCAATTTTCACAGGAAAATCTGAAAATCTTTTAACTAAATTTTTATAATGTTGTTCAGCTAATATTGTAGTTGGAACTAAAAATGCAACTTGTTTTCCATCCATTACAGCTTTAAATGCTGCTCTTATCGCAACCTCTGTTTTCCCATATCCAACGTCACCACAAAGCAATCTGTCCATTGGCTTATCTGATTCCATATCATGCTTTATCTCTTCTAATGAAGATAATTGGTCTGGTGTTTCTTCGTATGGAAACTCATCTTCAAACTGTCTTTGCCATTCAGTATCTTTAGAATATTTATACCCCTTTAAAGCTGCTCTAGCTGCATAAAGTTTTACTAAATCTTCAGCTATTTCATTTATTGATTTTCTTACCTTTGCTTTAGCTTTTTGCCATTCATTTCCACCTAGTTTATTTATTTTAGGGCTTTTTCCTTCACTACCAATATACTTTTGAACTAAATCTAGTTGATCTACTGGTACATAAAGCTTATCACCTTTATCATATACAATATCTAAATAATCTCTTGTATTTCCTGCAATCTCAATTTGCTTTATTCCCTTAAATACACCTATTCCATGATTTGCATGTACAACATAATCTCCAGGTTTTAATTCTGCAAAGCTAGTAATTTTTCCAACGCCCTTTTTCTTACTGCTTTTTTTAGGAAGAGATTTCTTAGCTTCACCAAATACTTCTTTATCCGATATTACACAAACTTTTAAATCTGGATACTCAAATCCCTTTACTAGATTACCAAAAGTAACTACAACTTGCCCTAATTCAATAGAGTCAACATCATCTTTATAAACACTTTCAACATCTCTATCTCTTAATGTCTTTACTAATCTTTCACCTCTAGTTCTAGTTCCAGCTAAGATTAATGTCCTATATCCATTTTCCTTTCTTGATTTTATATCTTCAATCAATAAATCTAATTGCCCATTATAACTATTTGATGTAATTTGCTTAAATTCAATATTTTTTCTTGGATATAATATATCTGTTTTATTTTCAAAAGTATTCAAAGTAATAACGTTTGACTTTTCTAAATTAACTAATAATTCATCTTTATCAATAAGTAATTTGTTTTGTGATGGTAAAATATCCCCTCTTTGAAGAAACGCTAAATAATTTTCATTAAATTCATAGTAGATACTTTCAAGTTTTCCTTCACATCTCTTCAAATCATCAATTACAAATGTATATCCATCCAAATAATCAAAAAGCGACTCTGATTTCTCATAAAAGAAAGGTAAATAACTATCAACAGTTTCAAAAGTAGATGTTTCACTTAACATTTCTAAATTTTTATTTACTATTCTTGATATTTTCTCAATTTGTTCACTATTTTTATTATTTGCCTTTTCTAATATAGAATTTAGCTCACTAATAATTGTGTCGTTAGCTCTTTTTTTTGCTTCTTCATCAACAATTACTTCTTTTGCTGGAAAAATATCAATTGATTTAACTTTTTCAATACTACGTTGTGACTCTATATTAAAAGTTCTAATCGAATCTATTTCATCACCAAACAATTCAATTCTATATGGATAAACAGCTGTAGGAGGGAAAACATCAAGTATCCCTCCTCTAAACGAAAATTCACCTTTACCTTCTACCACTTCAACTCTTTCATATCCACACTCAATTAATTTAGTAGAAATCTCTTTTAAATCTACCTCATCACCATTTTTTATATTAATACTATAACTTAAATATTTTTCTCTTGGTGTATATAATGCTGTCATCGCTTCTATAGAAGTAACTATTATCTTTTTATTTTTATTATTAAGTATTTCTTTTATAACCTTTAGCCTAGCCCATCTTAAATCGCCCGAAATAGCATCAACATTATAAAATACAACTTCTCTTATAGGTAAAAAATACACATTAGTTGAATAAAAACTTAAATCATCATATAAATTTTTAGCTTCTATTTCATTATGTGTTACTACAACTAAGGAATTATCTATTTCATTAGAAATAGCATCTATAATATAACTTTTTCCTGATTCTGATAACCCAACAATATTTATAGGAAAAGTTTTCGTCTTTAATCCCATTGAAATATCAATAAATTTTTCATTTTCAATTAAGGGTTGTAATAGCCCCTGCAATCTCATTGTATCACCTTCCATATTCCCTATTTACTTCTCTTTACCTGCATTAAAACCATTTAATTTATTCATTGCTTCTTTAGTATCTTTACTAATCATTATACTTACAGCATCACTTGAAGCTTTTATTGTTTCCCTTAATATTTCTACTTCATCATCACTAAATTTCCCCAATACATGTGAAACCAAATTCCCTTTAGGTGCACCTACACCAATTTTCACTCTTGGAAAAACATCAGTACCTAAATTAGCTATAATGCTTTTTATTCCATTATGCCCTCCATGACTTCCTTTTTCCCTTATTCTTAGTCTTCCCACTTCTAAACTAATATCATCATAAATTACTATTACTTCTTCGTTGCTTATTTTATAAAAATTAACTACCTCTCTAATACTTTCCCCACTTAAATTCATATATGTAGTTGGTTTTAATAAAATTACTTTCTTCCCATTTATTAATCCTTCTCCAAATATACCTTTAAATTTTATCCTATTTAATTCTATATTATACTTATCTGCTATATAATCTACTGCAGCAAATCCTATATTATGTCTTGTTCCATCATACTCTTTACCTGGATTTCCTAATCCAACAATTAAAAACATTTAAACTCCTCCGTTACTTCAAATTAGACTATTTTATATTATACCATTTTTTTTAGCAAAAATTTAGACTAATTCCTGTTAGAATTAGCCTAAATCATCTAGCTTAATATTTTAATATCTACATACTTCATTTCGCCGTCACTTAAGACCTTGCAGTGTAATATATCATCTTTTTGTTTATCTTGCAATACTACTATTATATCATCAGCCTCTACAATTTCATGATCATCAATTTCAACAATTATATCTGTGGGTTTAATCCCTGCCATATATGCACTTCCACCTTTAGATAATTCCTGTATGTAAAATCCACTAAATCCCCTTTCCTTATCGACTACAATTCCACCTTCAACTATTCCCAAAAGACTCTTAAATCTATTTGTTGAATTAATCATTTCTTGAAGTTCTTTCATTTGTAATCCATAATAAAGCCCAGATTCATTTTTTTCATTTGTTATAGACAAATGAGCAATACCAACTAATTCACCTTTTGAGTTACAAATAGCTCCTCCAGTATTCTTTTCATCAATGGGTGCACTTATTTGTAATAGAGAATATTTTTTTCCATCTAAATCCCACTTCTCATTCTTTGAAGTTATTATTCCTGGAATCGAACTTCCTATATATTCATCTCCAATTGCATTTCCTAAAACAACAATCGCCTGACCTTCTTTTATAGTATTTGAATCGGCTAACTTTATAGGCTTTAATTCTCCATCAAACTCTATTTTTATAACCGCTAAGTCAATACTTTCATCTTCAATCAAAATTTGTGCTTTAATTGGCCTTGATGCAACAGATGATAACTTTACATAAATATCACTTTTTCCTTTTATTGTTGAATAATTAGTTAAAATTATTCCACTATCATCAATTATTATTCCTGTTACATTTCCATCAAAATAACTATTATTATTAAGTTTATCTTCATCATCACTAATAGTAACTAAAGATGGAGATACCTCATTTATAACTTTTGTATAATCTAATATAACATTATCCGCATTATCACTTAATTCTTTTACCTGTTGCATTACTTCCCCATATTTATTTTTAACATTTATTCCTGAAATAATTGCCCCTAAAAAACTAGCTGTAACAAGATATAGAATTATTTTAACGCCTATCTTAACTCTTGCTTGAGTAGTATTTTTTTTCTCAAAAATTATATTAGCTATCCTATCTTGTGGAGTTCGTGATATTTTTCTTTCTTTACTTCTTCCAAACTTCATATCTTCCTCCAAGCATTTATAAAATATCTATAATGATTAAACACTATAAGTATTTCAAAATTAATATTAGAACTAATTTTTGATCCTAAATTAATATTTTTTAACTATTTCTTTGCAATGTAAAAGTAAATTTAACACCCTTTCCTTCTACATTATTTACCCATACATCTTGATTATGCTGCGTTAAAATTAATCTTACTATTGGTAAACCAAGTCCTGTACTTATTTTATTCGTTCTTGATTTATCACTTTTATAAAATCTATCCCAAATATGATTAATATCCTCTGGAGAAATAGTCTCTCCAGAGTTAAATATGCTTACATATATTTTTTCACCTTTTGTAGATATATTTACTTCTATTTGCCCATTATCTTCACTATACTTAATTGCATTTTCTAATAAATTAGTTACAACTTGAAGAATTCTATCTCTATCTCCTATTGCAAAACAACGATTTTCATGAAAAATAGCTTTAACATTTAACCCTTTGGCCTGTATTTTACTTTCTAAGTTTAATATACATAAACTTATTGTTTGATTAATGTCAAATTCAGAAATATTTAAATTAAATTTTCCTGATTCCATAGCTGACATATCTAATAAATCATTTACTAATCGTGCTAACCTATCAATTTCATCGTATACTATTTTTAAATAGTAATTTTCCTTATCTTTAGGTATTACACCATCTAATATTCCACCAATAAAGCCTTTAATAGATGTAATTGGTGAGCGTAGTTCATGAGAAACGTTTGAAATGAATTCTTTTCTTATAATATCTGATTCTTCTATAGATTGCGCCATTATATTAAATGACTGAGCAAGTTCTCCTATCTCATTATCATTAATCACCTTAACTCTTTCATCTACATCTCCCTTTGCCAACCTCTTTGCAGCATTATTTATTTCTTCTATAGGCTTAACAACTAGCAATTCAGCAAAATACTTTACTATAGCTGCAGCAACTATAACCGCTAAGATAACAGCAACCCATATAATAATTATGGTATGTTTTACACTTCTTTTTTCCTCTTGAAGCATAATAATATATCCATCTAATTTTTCATTTGAATAAATAGGCTTTATAAAAGCACCTAGATTTTCATTTGAATAATCCTTTATTAATTTCTTTGAATACTCCAACTTATTTGAAGTTGGCACTTTATTTGAACTTATATCAATATTGGTGTATTTAAGATAGTCGTATTTACTATTTGAAACTATATATACATATCCAAGTCTATCTACAATAATCCCATCCATATTATTGCTTAAACAGGCTATTTCCAATAGTCTACCAATTTCTTCATAGCTTCCTTCCTGAGACTTTAAATAGCTACCAACAGCCTCAGAAACAACATCTAATTGCTTATTTAATGATTCTACTGTTCCATTATAATCATTTTTATAAAACCAAATAGTTAAAACCAATCCTACTAATATTAATAATCCACCAGTTATAGAAGAGAAGGTTATTATTAGCTTTCTTACTATGCTATTTTTCTTCACTATCTCACCTCAAACTTATATCCAACACCCCATACTGTTTGAAGCTCCCACTCATCTCCCCCTTTAACCTTTTCTCTTAATCTTTTAATGTGTACATCAACGGTTCTTGAATCTCCTGGGTAATCATATCCCCAAACTTCATACATAAGCTGTTCTCTAGTAAAAACTTTATTTGGATTGTTGGCCATAAAATGAAGTAACTCTAACTCTTTTGGTGCTAATTTCACATTTTTTCCTTTATACGTTACTTCATATGCTCCAATATCAATAGTTAAATCTGAATATTTAATAACATCTTTTGATTGATTATCCACTGCATATCTTCTTGTTACAGCCTTAACTCTAGCTAATAATTCCTTTGGATCAAATGGTTTTACCATATAATCATCTGCTCCTAATTCTAAAGCAAGTACTTTATCAAATACCTCTCCCTTTGCTGTAAGCATTATTACAGGAATATCACTATTTTTTCTTATATGTTTTAATACATCAATACCATCTTTTCCTGGCAACATAACATCTAATATTACTAATCCGATATCCTCTGTCATTACAATATTACATGCATCATTTCCATTAAAACATTTTTTAGTGCTATATCCCCCACTTTGTAAATACATATCTATAAGTTCATTAATATGAATATCATCATCTACTATTAATACTTTTCCTAACTTATCATCCATTTTTATTCACCTTCCTTAACTAATATTCTATACTATAATTTAAAAAACTCTAATAAAATTTCAATAAAATTTACATTTGTAACACATTATTTAAAAAAGACTAAAAAAATAAGCTGTTGCATTTACAACAGCTTATTTTTATTAGTTCTCAAATAATTTACTTATTGGTTCATCATCATATATTCTCTTAATTGCCTCTGCAAATAACGGAGCTACAGAAATTGATTTAAACTTTTCTAATCCTTCTTGTTCTGGAAGTGGAATTGTATTTAACATAACTAATTCTTCAATAGCAGAATTATTAATTCTTTCAAATGCTGGTCCTGATAACACTCCATGAGTACAACATGCATAAACATTCTTTGCACCTAAATCTTTAAGTGCATTTGCTGCATTTGCTATTGTTCCTGCTGTATCGATCATATCATCAATTAAGATACATCTCTTTCCGTTTACTTCTCCAATAATATTCATTATTTCAGAAACATTTGCTTTTGGTCTTCTTTTATCAATAATAGCAATTGGTGCATTTAACTTATCAGCAAACTTTCTTGCTCTTGTTACGCTTCCTAAGTCTGGTGATACAACAACTACGTCATCTTGATCACTAAATCCTCTTTCTACAAAACTTTTTGCTAAAATAGGTGATCCTAAAAGGTGATCAACTGGTATATTAAAGTATCCTTGAATTTGAGCAGCATGTAAATCCATAGTTAAAACTCTATCTGCTCCAGCTGCTGTTAATATATCAGCAACTAATTTTGCTGTTATCGGATCTCTTGATTTCGCTTTTCTATCTTGTCTAGCATATCCATAGTATGGTATTACTGCTGTAATTCTTCCTGCAGATGCTCTTTTAAATGCATCAATCATAATTAATAATTCCATTAAATTATTATTAACTGGTGAGCTTGTTGATTGAACTATAAATACATCAACCCCTCTTACAGTTTCATTGATATCTACGGAAATTTCTCCATCACTAAATGTAGAAACCTTTGCATTTCCTAATGGTAATCCTAATAAATCTGCGATTTCCTTTGCTAATTCAGGGTGTGAATTCCCTGTAAATATTTTAATTTTCTTTCCATGAGCTATCATAATTGTGAGACCCTCCTTAATTTGCAACATTACTTGTCACTTTTTTATCTTATAGTAAATATTTATATTATTTCTTCTTAATAAGACCTCTTTTATCTACCCAGCCTTCAATATTTCTTTGTTTAGCTCTTGCCACAGCAAGTTCACCGCTATGAACATCATTTGTAATTGTTGATCCAGCAGCTATATAGCTATTATCTTCTATTGTAACTGGTGAAATTAAATTTGTATTACATCCTATGAAACTGTTATTTCCAATTACAGTTTTATGTTTATTTGTTCCATCATAGTTTACTGTAACAGTACCACATCCAAAATTACAGCTTTCTCCAACTTCGCTATCTCCAACATAAGTTAAATGAGATACTTTAGTATTATTACCTATAGTAGATTTTTTTATCTCAACAAAATCACCAATTCTTACATTATCTCCCACCACAGATTCTGGGCGAATATAAGCAAATGGTCCAACTGTAGTATTATTACCAACTGAACTATCTAAAATTACTGATGATTGTATTTCTACATTTTCTCCAATTATACTATTATTAATTCTTGAATTAGGGAATAATGTGCACCCTTTTCCTATTTTAGTATTACCTTCTAATACATTTCCAGGATAAATAATAGTGTCTTGCCCTATTTCAACATCAGCTCCAATATAAGTTGTCATTGGATCTATAATAGTAATTCCATTATCTAAATGCTTATTATTAATTCTTTTTCTTAAAATAGCTTCAACTTCAGAAAGTTGTAATCTTGAGTTAACACCTAATGTTTCTTCATGATCTATTACAAGAGCTCCTACTCTCTCAGCTTTGTCTTTTAACATTTCAATTACATCAGTTAAATAATATTCGCCTTGAGAGTTATTAGTAGAAAGATTTCCTAAACATTCAACTAACTTTTCAATTTCAAAACAATAAATTCCAGAATTAATTTCTTTTACTTTAAGTTCTTCTTCATTACAATCTTTATGTTCAACTATTTTTAATACTTCATCCCCATTTCTTATAATTCTTCCGTACCCTGAAGCATCATCTAAAATAGATGTTAAAATTGTTGCACTGTTATTATTTTCTTCATGTATCTTAAATAATTTAACTATTGTATCTTCTTTTATAAGAGGTGCATCTCCATTAAATACTGCTACTGTACCACTTTTATCTTTTAAAAATTCCATAGCACATTTAACTGCATGCCCTGTTCCTAACTGCTCTTCTTGAAGAGAGTAGCTTACATTTCTAGAACTAGTATTAGACTTAACTAATTCTGCACCTTTTCCTACAATAACGTTTATATCTTCTATTTTACTTTTTCTTAATGTATCAATAACATGATTAACCATTTCTTTTCCACAAACTTTATGTAAAACTTTAGGTAAATCAGATTTTATTCTTTTCCCTTGACCTGCTGCTAATATTAAAGCACATTTATACATTAACTCACCTCTCAATAAATTTAATGGACAAAACCTAATCTTTTTTTAAAAACGTTCGTTCATATTTCCTATATATTATATTGCATTAACTAAAGTATTTCAACACTTCAAATTAATTATAAATTAAAAGGAGTATATGCTAATCCATATACTCCTTTTATTTAAAATATTATTCACTTATAACAACGTTTTCTTCTTCCATTGCTTCTTCATAAGCTTTTAATATGGAAGTTTGAATTTTTTCCCTAGTATCAGTATTTATTGGATGAGCAATATCTTTAAATTCCCCATCTGGTGTCTTTCTACTTGGCATTGCAATAAATAAACCATTTTGTCCTTCTATTACTTTGATATCATGGACAACAAACTCATTATCAAATGTTACAGAAACTATAGCTTTCATTTTTCCTTCTGCTGCTATCTTTCTGATTCTAACGTCTGTGATTGTCACTTCACTCCACCTCCAGTTGCTTTATAATAAATATATTTCTATAAAAAGTTTAAAAATCCTTTTTTTTACTTAATTTTTTTTAAAATTTTCCACTATTTTAAAAATTTATTATTTTGCAACTGAAATTAATTCTATTTTATTAATTCTGATGGATTTACTATAAGCTTATTATTTTCTTTATCATATTCTAAATCAATAATTGAAACATACTCATCAGTTCTTTTATTTTGTATTCCAACATTATCTACTAATACACCTGTTCCAACTAATTCACTATCAAATTCACTTAAAAGGTCTTTTATTCCTTGAGCTGTTCCGCCACCTCTTAAGAAATCATCTATAAATACACATTTACTAGATGGCTTCATACATTTTTTAGCTAATGCCATTTGTTGTATTCTTCCACTTGTTCCTGATACATAGTTAATTGTAACTGTTGATCCTTCTGTAACCTTGTTATCTTTTCTTATTATAACTAATTCTATTCCTAAGCTCTTAGCAACTTCATATGCTAAAGGAATTCCTTTTGTTTCTACTGTTACTATATAATCTAAATCCATACCTTGAAAATGAGATGCTAGTATTACACCTGCTTTACTTACAATTTGAGGGTTATACATTATATCAGTTAAATACACAAAATTACCTGGTACAATTCTCCCCTCTTCTAATAAAGCTTTACATAATTCATTTGCAAATTCTTCTCTTGCCTTTTGTCCCATAGCAGGAATAAATTTAATACCTCCAGCTGCACCTGAAATTGTTTCTATTGAACCCATTTCTAATTTTTCTAAAACTTCTCTTACTATTACTATATCTTCACTAATAGTAGACTTGGCAGCATTTAACAATTCCGAAAATCTATTTAACCCAATAACCTTATTAGGAGTTTCTATTAATATCTTTGTTATGGCAACAACTCTATTGTTTCTACTTAATTTTTCCACCTAACTCACCTTCCTTATTTTCTCAAAAACACGAATTATTTCAATTTCCTCATTCCGAATATTCATATTTTATTCTAAATTAGTTATATTATCAATAGGTTTTAGCTTATTTCTTTATAAATTATTAATATTATTTTATATATTATTAAATCTATAATTTTTTTCTTTATACTTTTTTCTATTTTAAACATATTCTTAATATAATTTTGTTCCTATTTATAAGAAATTATTTTATATATTTTTTATTTTTTGTGTTCAACCTAGCAAATTTGTATATAATTATAAATATACATTTATTAATAGAATTAAAGGAGTTGATATCTTGTCTTTTGATTTAAATACAGATAAAAATAAAAAAGTGCATTTCATAGGAATTGGCGGAGTTAGTATGAGTGGACTTGCTGCTGTCCTATTAACAAAAGGATATAAAGTATCTGGTTCTGATGCTAAAGAATCAGAAGTTTTAAATAAATTAAGAAAATCTGGCGCCGAAATTTACATAGGTCATAGAAGTGAAAACTTAAAAAATGTTGATTTAGTAGTATATACGGCTGCAATTCCTTCTACTAACCCTGAGTTAATAGAAGCTAAAAATCAAAATATAGAACTTATGGATAGGGCAGAATTCTTAGGTTATATAATGAAAGGCCATAAATATAATGTTGCAGTTGCAGGAACTCATGGTAAAACAACAACAACTTCTATGCTTTCACATATAACTTTAAGTGCAGATTTAGATCCTACAATATTAGTAGGTGGAGATGTTGATGCTATTCACGGTAACTTTAAAATTGGAGAAAGTGAATACTTTGTTACAGAAGCATGTGAATATAAAGCATCATTTTTAAAATTCTTCCCATATATAGGAATTATATTAAATATAGATGCTGATCATTTAGATTATTACAGAGATATAAATCATATAGAAGATACATTTAAAAAATTCTCTGACTTAATTCCATCTGATGGTTATCTAGTTGGATGTACTGAAGATTCTAGAGTTGAAGAAGTATTAAAATATGCAAAATGTAATACTATAAGCTATGGTTTTACTAAAGGTGACGTAACAGCTACTAATATTTCATTTAATAATAAGGGATGTGCTTCATTTACAGTATGCAAGAATGGAAAATCATTATTTGATGTTACTTTAAATACAACTGGTAAGCATAATATATTAAATGCCCTTTCTGCAATTTGTACATCTTTAATTTTAAATATCCCAACAGAAGCTATTATTGAAGGTTTAGCTAACTGTAAGGGTGCTCATAAGAGATTTGAATTTAAAGGTGAATTTAAAGGAGCTACTATAATAGATGATTATGCTCATCATCCAGTTGAAATAAAAGCAACATTAGCTACTGCAAAGTTAATTAAGCATAACAAAACTTATTGTGTGTTCCAACCACATACTTATACTAGAACTAAAACTCTTTTTGATGAGTTTACAACTTGTTTTGCTTCTGCAGATGAATTAATTTTAATGGATATTTATGCTGCACGTGAAAAAGACACTGGATTAGTATCTTCTGAGGAACTTGGAAATGCTATAAGAAAGACAGGATTAAATTGCATTAATGTTCATAGCCATGAAGAAGCAGCTAACTACTTAGCATCTAAAGTAGAATCTGGAGATTTAGTTCTTACAGTTGGTGCCGGAGATGTTGTTAAAGTAGGAGAAATGCTTTTAAATAAATAAACTAAAAGATAAAAACGAGGTGATTTTAATGGATTTATTAACACAAATTAAAGCTTCTGCTGATTTTATTTTAAAACAAAGTAAGTATAAACCTGAAATCGGATTAATACTTGGCTCTGGATTAGGTTCATTAGCTGATGCTATAGAAGATGCTGAATATTATAACTATGCTGATATTCCAAACTTTCCAACTTCAACAGTAGAAGGTCATGCTGGACGTTTAGTTATAGGTAAGCTTGGTAATAAACAAGTTGTTGCTATGCAAGGAAGATTCCACTATTATGAAGGTTATTCATTAGATAAAGTTACTTTTCCTGTAAGAGTAATGAAATTATTAGGGGTTTCAAAGCTTATTGTAACTAATGCTGCTGGAGCAGTTAATGAGAGCTTTAATGCAGGAGACTTAATGCTTATTACTGACCATATTAATTTCTCTGGTTCAAACCCATTATTTGGACATAATATTGATGAATTTGGACCTAGATTCCCAGATATGTCTGAAGCATATAATTTAGAACTTAGAAATAAAGTTTTAGAAGCAGCTAAAGAATTAGAAATTAAATTACAACAAGGTGTATATGTAATGTTCTCTGGACCTACATATGAAACTCCTGCTGAAGTAAGATTTGCTAGAATTATGGGTGGAGATGCTGTAGGTATGTCTACTGTTCCAGAAGTAATTGTTGCAAACCACAGTGGAATTAAAACAGTTGGTATTTCTTGCTTAACAAATATGGCTGCTGGTATTTTAAATCAACCATTAAACCATGAAGAAGTTATTGAAACTTCTGCTAAAGTTAAAAATGATTTTATAAAATTAATGAATAAAGTAATTGAAATAATATAATAACAAAGCTACACACAAATTAGTGTGTAGCTTTGTTATTTATATAACCTTACTTTCTTTCAGCAACTCAGTTAATTATTTTAACATTTATTCTATACCAAACTTGTTTTCTATATTAAAATCATCAGGGTACTTTTGTGAAATAATAAGCTTTTTATTTTGATCTATACCGGCATAAAAAATATCTTCAATATTATTTATAATTTTCCTTTTAAGTTCAGACTGTAACCAATTTTGATCTATACCAGCTATTTCGAGATTCTTATCTATTATTTTTCCATCAATTATAATATCATTTATTAAAGAAAGACTCTTTACCTTTAAATTCATATCATCTGGAGTTATTGGCTTTTTATTAGCCTTTATTAAAGCTGATAATTGACCATTACTCTCCATAATTGCAAATTGTACATCCTCTAAATTGAAAACATCCTTTTCTCTTAACTTCATCATAAGTTCATTTATTGAAATCCTAAGTTTTTTCATATTTTTATCAATAATACGTCCATTTTCTATTAATATCAAAGTTTTAGCATTTATTATCCTTCTAGCTGTATAGCTTTTTAAATTTAAATAACTAGTTGCTATAGTTAACAATGTAAAAATTATTAATGCTATAGTTCCAGAAAGAACTACATGATCCTTATCAATTATAATTTTAGCAATCATTGATCCTATAGAAACACCCATTATAAAATCAAAAAAGTTCATTTGCGAAATAATTTTTATACCGATTAATTTACTAAGAATCAGTGCTAAAACATATATCAAAATACCTTTAATTATTGTGCTAAATAATATACTACTATACATTTAAAATTAATCCCCTTATTTAAATATAGTTATATTTTGAGTAAGTTGATTAATTTTATTCATAATAATATTCTAAATTAAAATCTCATTTACTTATGATATTGTTAACTTTTCATTACTCTAAAACTATAATACAGTTATTTCCTTAGTAACAGTATTTAATACTTCACAGCCATCCTTAGTTACAAGAACTAAGTCTTCAATTCTAACTCCTATGTTATCTTTTAAGTAAATTCCAGGTTCAACTGAGAATATCATACCTGCTTTAACTTCTTCATCATTTACTGAACTAACATTTCCAAAATCATGAACTTCAATACCTATACTATGTCCAGTTCTATGAGTGAAATATTCTCCATAACCAGCTTCAGTAATTAAATTTCTAGCAGCTTTATCAATATCAGAGAATTTAACCCCTTCCTTTATTATAGAAATAGCTTTTTCATTTGCACTTTTTACTATGTTATATACATGAGCATGCTCTTTACTTGGTTCTTTACCTATAAATACAGTTCTAGTCATATCTGAACAATAATTTTTATATCTTCCACCAATATCTAAAACAACACTATCTCCAACTTTTATTTTATCCTTACCTGTTCCATGATGTGGATCTGCACCATTAGGACTTGTAGCTATAATTGGAGAAAATGAAAATCCTGAAGCACCCTCTTCTTCATATATTTCAGATAAAAGATTTGCATAATATTTTTCTGAGTAACCTTCTTTTAAATTACTCCAAAGCTTTAGCATTACTGCATCGTTTATCTTAGAAGCTTCCTTCATTATTTTAATTTCTTCTTCATCCTTTATCATTCTTAATCTATCAATTATAGGTGATGAGTTTACAAAGGCCTTAATAACATTTCTCCCCATAAGGTCTATTAAAAAATGAGATGGTAAATCTTTATCAACGCCTAAAACTTCTCCCTGTTTTACTATCTTCTCTAATCTATCTATTGGATTTTCAATATCATCATACCAAACAATTTCTACTCCTAAATCTTCATTAATAGGAAATAGCTTATTTACAAGAAACTTGTGATTACCATTAACATCTAAATATAATGCAACTAATCTTTCTCCTGAATGAATCATCTTTCCTGTTAAATAAAAAATTGATTCTGCTGAAGTTATAATTAATTGTGGAATTTTACTTTCTTCCATTTGTGATAATATCTTTGTAACTCTTGAAATTTTCATGTCTTACCTCCATATTGTATCTTTATTTTATTATTTTTATCATAACTTAATTTTTTTATATTATCCATAATATTATTTATAACTTTTATCGTATTTTTTTTCTTTATAGTGATATAATTATTTTATAATAACTACCTTAATTTTAATAGAGTCATAGAAATTTAGGGTTTCAATCAAAAGGTGGAGGATAACAAAATGAAAATAGCAGTCATGTCAGATATTCACGGAAACATATATGCACTAATGAAAACACTTGAAGATATTGATGAACAAAATGTTGATAAAATAATATGCCTAGGAGATTTAGTTGGATATGGTCCTCATCCTAATGAAGTTGTAGCACTAATAAAAAGAAGAGAAATACCTTGTGTAAAAGGAAACTATGACGCTTCTGTCGTAGATGGAGATTTTACCTATATTAGAAATACAGCGATAAATTCATTTGCACTACCTTGGGCTTGTGAAGAAGTTAGAGTTGCTAATAAATACTATTTAGACTCACTTCCAACCTCATTAAAATACACTTTTAATGGTGTAAACATGCTTTTAACTCATGGTAGTCCAAACGCAATTAACGATTATCTTTTTGAAGATGATGAAAAGACTAAAGAAATTATGTCACAATATGAAGGCGATGTATTAGTCTGTGCACATACTCATATTCCATTTGCTAAAAAATATAATAATAAACTATTAATTAATGTTGGAAGTGTGGGAAAACCTAAAATAGGAAAACCAAATCCAACTTATGCACTTATTGAAATTAATGATAATGGTGAAGTTAAGGTTACATTTAAATATTTAGAATATGAATATAAAAGAATCATGAAAGATTGCACTATGCTAAACTTTCCTAATTCAATTACCTCTTCATACGAAACAGGAAAAGAATAACTTAACTTAGTTTAGTTAGTAGTTTGAAGTTAAGGATGAAACTCCTTAGGAGTTTCTAAAAAATATATTTTAAAGTCTACTTACGGAGATTTTATTCCTTAACTCTTAACTACTGACTCAAAACTACTAACTAAACACTTTTAACTACTAACTTTTAATGGTTCCTACAATTCTTAATTTGTTCAAAATATATTTTTCATCTTTATGACAAGTATTGAAATACTCTGTTAAATCCCTTCCAGCATATAATCCATAATGCCTACCATCGCGCCACTCTTTAATTGATGTCACATCATATACAGTTCCATCAATAACAACATAAGCTAAACTTCCATCACTTCCATCAAATTTAGCTATTTCATCCATTGTGTAATATCTCAATTCCTCTCTACTACTAAAATCATGCTTCTTCCCTGATTTTTTCTCCCTCTTTGTTTCTTGTTTAGTCGATTTTTTTTCTTCTTTTTCACACTTTTCCGTTTCTGATAACTCACTCTTAACTTTTTCTATTTTTTTATTTAATCCATCTATTTTCTTTTCTAAAATATCTATATTCTTTTCTGCTATATCTATTTTTGCTATTTTTTTTAATTTATTAGCCTCTTCATCCAAGTATTCACTTATTTCATCAAAAACATTCTGCATAACCTTAATAATGGTTTCAGCATATTCCTTAGGGTATGTTTGTAATAAATTCTTTAGTTTATTTATTTCACAATACTTTTGTTCTAAGAAATCTTTTTTAGCCATACTTTCCTCCAAAAACATTCTTTAAATATATATTATGAATTTAAGTTGCAAATGTTAGCAAAGTATTGTAAAATCGTATTAATAAAATTACAAACTTTTATTGACTATGATGAGAAGAGTAACTTTTGAAGGTAGTTTTAGCGAGTAAGGGATGGTGTAAGCCTTATACGAAATCAATAGTGAAGAACATCTCTGAGTTTCTAACTGAACTTTAAGTAAGTTTATTTACTTAAATATTAGGCTTAGACGGCTAAATGTCGTTATTAATTTACTAAGTGGCCTTTTTTAGGCAATTTGGGTGGTACCACGTAAGTAATTCCTTTCGTCCCATATATTTTGGGGATGAAGGGATTTTTTTATTGCTTTTATTTAATTTTGAAATAATAAATATTTTATTAACAGGAGGTTATTATGGAAAAAGTAGTTTTAGTAAAATCACTTTATAGAAACACATCAGAATACTTATCTAAAGAAGTAACAATTTCAGGTTGGATAAGAACTCTTAGAGCATCTAATGCTTTTGGATTTATCGAAGTAAATGACGGATCTTTCTTTAAAAATATTCAAGTTGTTTTTGATAACAAATTAGAAAACTTTAAAGATATTTCAAAGTTACCAATAAGTTCATCAATTAAAGTTATTGGTACATTAGTTGAAACTCCAGAAGCTAAACAACCATTTGAAATTCAAGCAAAAGAAGTTGTAATTGAAGGAATGTCAGACTCTGACTATCCATTACAAAAGAAAAGACATACTTTTGAATACTTAAGAACTATTGCACACTTAAGACCAAGAAGTAATGCTTTCTCTGCAGTATTTAGAGTTCGTTCTGTAGCCGCTTATGCTATCCACAAATTCTTCCAAGATCAAGGGTTTGTATATACAAACACACCAATCTTAACTGGAAGTGACTGTGAAGGTGCAGGTGAAATGTTTAAAGTTACTACTTTAGACTTTGACAATGTTCCAAGAACTGAAGATGGAAAAGTTGATTACAAAGAAGACTTCTTTGGTAAGGAAACTAACCTTACAGTTTCAGGACAATTAAATGCTGAAACTTTTGCTCTAGCATTTAGAAATGTTTATACTTTTGGTCCAACTTTTAGAGCTGAAAATTCAAATACAGCTAGACATGCTGCTGAGTTCTGGATGGTTGAACCTGAAATAGCATTTGCTGATTTACAAGATGATATGGAATTAGCAGAAGCAATGTTAAAATACGTAATTAAGTACGTTATGGATGAATGTCCTGAAGAAATGGCATTCTTCAACCAATTCGTTGAAAAAGGATTATTAGATAAGTTAAATCACATCGTAACTTCTGACTTCGGAAAGGTAACTTATACTGAAGCGGTTGAAATGTTAAAGAACTGTGGTAAAGCATTTGAATACCCAGTTGAATGGGGTGTAGACCTTCAAACTGAACATGAAAGATATTTAACTGAAGAAATATTTAAGAAACCAGTATTCGTTACTGACTATCCAAAAGACATTAAAGCTTTCTATATGAGACTTAATGATGATGGAAAGACTGTTGCAGCAACTGACTGTTTAGTTCCTGGAATAGGTGAAATCATCGGTGGTAGCCAAAGAGAAGAAAGACTTGATGTATTAAAAGCTAGAATGGCTGAATTAGGTCTTAATGAGGAAGATTACTGGTGGTATTTAGAGCTTAGAAAATATGGAGAAACTAAGCATGCTGGATTTGGTCTAGGATTTGAAAGATTAATAATGTACATCACTGGTATGTCAAATATCAGAGACGTTATTCCATTCCCAAGAACTACTGGTCAATCTGATTTCTAATATATTAGAGAACTACTGCATTTTTTAATGCAGTAGTTTTTTTAATTTTTTTCAAAAGTATGTATAGAACTTCTAATAACTGTACATAATTATAATGTAAATATAAAACCTGTAATATACAGGTTCCCATCCCCCCATTATTTAAAAAAAGCGCTTATGCGCTTTTTTTGTTTATAAGAAAATAAGGATATTAATCTTATAAAACATAAGTTAATATCCTTAAAAATTTTATCCTATAACTATTATATTGCCATATTCTAGACTTTTTTTTACATCAATTATACGTTGATTAGTCGAACCTTTAAATTTCAATTCTTCATTTCTATTCATTATTTCAAATCTACCATCAACTAATACATCTATATTATTCAATAACATTCTTATATTTTCATTTTTTTTCATAAGCTCTAAAAGCTTCTCAAAAGTATATCCTGTATAACACCATATATTTAAATTAGCTTTCTTAAATGCCTTTGCCATATAAGCAAAACTATGAGCTTGTTCTATAGGATCACCACCACTAAATGTTACTCCTTTTAACATAGGATTATCTAAAACATCCTTTATCAATTTATCCATATCCATAATTTCTCCACCATCAAAACTATGTGTTTCTGGATTAAAGCAACCTTCACACTTATGTTTACAGCCCTGGGCAAAAAACACTCTCCTCATTCCAGGTCCATTTACTAAACTTTCATAGGCTATTCCTGCTAACCTCACAGTTTTATTCATATTTAACTGACCTCCAAAAGCATTATGATTTTATGCTTTATCTAATTGCTAGCCATTGTAACACTCCAACCTATTCAGGTGGAAGATAACAACAGACATTCCTCTATACAATAAATTTTAACCTTAAAATAGAGTTAATACTCTATCTCAAACTAAGAATTTAATTTATAATAATTAATTAAACATCCTTTTAATATAATTTCTCGTTCATCATCAGTAAGTTCACCTAGTTTTAATTCAAGTTCTTTCATTGATTTATTAACAACATATGCTTTTATGGAATCTTTCTTTTCTTTAATTGCTTCTATTATATTAGGTACAAATAGATAATCCCCATTATCAAAACATATATCTTCTTTAAGAATAAAAGGAAGCATACCCCAGTTGATTAAATTTGAACGATATCTCTTTGTAGCATATTCCTTCGCTATATTAGCCCAACCACCTAATACCTTTTGACAAGATGCTGCTTGTTCACGAGCTGATCCATCACCAGGCTTAACTGCATAAATGGTACTTCCTATTCCAGTGTTTTTATAATTAACATCAGTAAACACCTCTCTAATTGAAGTAAATACAGAACCTAATTCATTAACAGCATCTATAGGCGATTCATTTGCTATTCTAGCTTTTTCAGCTTTTTGAATTTCCTTAGCTCTTCCAACATATTCTGGATCTTTACGAGATAACGTAAATTCTGCTAAACCTAATGGATTAGAACGATATGATGAAGTCTCTCCTGATGGAATAAGTTCATCAGTTGTAGTAACTGGATCATGAATCACAGAAACTACTTTTAATAATAAGTTATCAGTTAAAGCCGACATTGTTGGCCAATCTACTATATTAGGTCCAAATTTAATTTCTACTGATGGATCGGCTTTTCCAACTCCATCATAAACACGATTTTCATATATAGATTTATCAAAATAATATTTTGGTTTTGTAAAATTAACATCTATATCAGTTGCTGCCGTTAAATATCCTTTATTAGCTGCTGTTGCTGCAATAGATCTAGCATCCATTAATGCAACTGATGCAATTTGTCCATTAGTTATCTTTGACCCTTCTCTATTAGGGAAGTTTCTAGTTGAATGACGTATACTTAATCCATTATTTGCAGGAACATCTCCTGCACCAAAACAAGGCCCACAAAATGCAGTACGAACAGTAGCACCTGTAGCCATAATATCTGCAATTCTACCATTCTTAACAAGTTCCATAAATACCGGTTGAGATGCCGGATAAACACTTAATGAAAATTCATCACTACCTATTGAAGTACCTTTTAAAATATCTGCTGCATCACAAATATTTTCAAATCCTCCGCCTGCACATCCTGCAATTACTCCTTGCTCTACATAAAACTTACCATTATGAATTTTATCTCTTAATGTAAACCTAACTTTATTATCTAAGCTAATTCCAGCTTTCTTTTCAACATCTGCTAATATATCATTAAGATTTGCATTTAATTCTTCAATGCTATAAACATTGCTTGGATGGAATGGCATAGCTATCATTGGTTTAATTTTAGCTAAATCAACATAAATCATTCCATCATAGTATGCTACAGTTCCAGGATTTAATTCTTTATATTCATTTACCCTTCCATGAATATCATAAAATTCCTTTATTGTATTATCAGTTTTCCATATAGATGATAAACATGTTGTTTCCGTAGTCATAACATCAATACCAATTCTAAAATCAGCACTTAAGTTATCAACTCCATCACCTACAAACTCCATTACCTTATTATTAACGTATCCATTGGCAAAAACTGCTCCAATTATAGCTAAAGCAACGTCTTGTGGACCAACTCCTTTTTGTGGTGAACCTGTTAAATATACTCCTACTACATCTGGCATATTAATATCATAAGTTTTACATAGTAATTGTTTAACTATTTCAGGGCCACCTTCTCCAATTGCCATGGTTCCTAAAGCACCATAACGAGTATGACTGTCAGAACCTAATATCATTTTCCCACATCCAGCTAACATTTCCCTTGCAAATTGATGTATTACAGCTTGATGGGGTGGTACATATATCCCACCATATTTCTTTGCACATGAAAGTCCAAACATATGGTCATCCTCATTTATTGTTCCTCCAACAGCACATAAGCTATTATGACAATTAGTCAAAGCATATGGAACCGGAAATTTTTCTAATCCTGATGCTCTTGCTGTTTGAATTATTCCTACAAATGTAATATCATGAGATGCTAATTTATCAAATTTTATTTTTAATTTGTCCATATTTTCTGATGTATTATGTTCTTTTAAAATATTATAAGCAATAGTACTTTTTTTAGCATTTTCCTTGCTTGGATAATTATTTCCAAGTTTATTTGCCAATATTGAATTAACTTCGTTACAATCTTCTACAATCTCCCTATTATTAATAAGGTAAACTCCATTTGAAAATAATTTTATCATTTTTAATTCTCCTTATTTTTTTCTTTTCTTAATTGTTTATATTCTTTATAAAGTTTAACTAATTCCTTATCAAATAAGGTTCTCTTTAATCTAACAGAAGCAGCTCTTACCATTTCTAATACGCCTTGTGCTTCTTCATCATTTAACTCAATATTGTACTCTTTAAACTTATTAATTATGCCAGCTTTTCCAGAATGCTTTCCTATAACAATTTGTCTTTGTAATCCAACTACATCTGGATCAAAAGCTTCATAGTTTTTAGGATCTTTTATTGCACCATCTGCATGAATTCCAGACTCATGAGCAAACATATTCTCACCAACAATTGCTTTCCAAGAAGGTAAGATTCTACCCGAAGCTTGTGCCACATATTGAGACACTTCTCTAAACATCTTAGTATCTACATCAACTTTATATCCATAAACATATTCCAATGCCATTAATACCTCTTCCAATGCAGCATTTCCAGCCCTTTCTCCAAGCCCATTTACAGTTACGCCAACATGGCTTGCTCCACCTAAAATACCTGCTATTGCATTAGCCGTTGCCATTCCAAAATCATTATGTGTATGCATTTCTATATTGAAATTTGTTTTCTTATATAACTCTTCGATATCTGCTCTTAAAGAAAAAGGTTCTCTTATTCCAACAGTATCACAATATCTAAATCTATCAGCTCCTGCTTTTTTAGCTTCTTCAATAAATCTAACTAAAAATTCTTTGTCTGCTCTAGATGCATCTTCCCCATTTACAGATACATATAAACCATTCTTTTTAGCAAATTCAACTGATTTTATCATATTTTCTAATACCCATTCTCTTGAAGTCCTAAGTTTATGCTTTATATGAATATCAGAAACAGATACAGAAATTGCAACTGCATCTACTCCACAATCTATAGATTCTTCAATATCTGATATAACAGCCCTATTCCATGCCATTATACTTTTTCTATTATTATTTCTTTTAACAATTTGCTTAATTGCCTTTTTTTCATCTCCACCCATTGTAGGAATTCCAACTTCTAATTGATCTACCCCAAGATCACTTAGCATATCTGCAATAACAACCTTCTCTTCATTTGCAAAAACAACTCCAGCTGTTTGTTCCCCATCCCTAAGAGTAGTATCTACTATATAGATTTCCCTATTATCACTATCAAATCTAATAGCCATTTTTTTGCCCCCTTTAAATTTATATATAGTTAGATATAGTTGTATATAAAAAATAGGGGTTTTGCCCCAATTATTACAACTATATCTTTATTTTACCATTTTATCATATCCAAAATTTTTCCACAATGTTTTTTTCTAAAAATTGCAAGTTTTATATTTTTAAATTCATTTTAAAAGACTATTTTTACTCTTTTAATGATTGAAGTTTTAATTTTTGCAATTATTTTATCTTTTCTTTCATTTTATGTTAAATGCCTCTAAGGTTGCTACTATATTAATAGTATCCTTAAAGGCATTTATAAAGTGAATTCTTAGCTTAATATTGAGTTTTAACTGAGTATTAAGGTTAGAATTCGTTATCTAGGAAGCGTCAATTGTTATCTCTGCATAGATAGAAGTATTATAATGGCTAGTCACAACTAAATCACATTACATCATAGTTATTTTTATATCTTCCTGTATGTGATCTCCTATCTAACCTTTCCTCATACTTTCCAGGCCCAAACCTTTCATCCAAACTCAAATATCCTGTAACTCTTGATACCCCTTGAATATTTCTACTATTGCATTTTGGACATTTACTTAAATTGCTTTCAATACTTGTTCCACATTCTTTGCAATATCTAATATGAAAATTAATTCCTATATAACTTATATTAGTATTTGTATAAGCATATTTTATTATATCCATAATTACTTCAGGTGATGGAGAGTCATCTACTTCAATATAAGAAATATGACCTGCATTACAAAGCTTGTGATATGGAGCCTCAATATCTATTTTTTCTTTTATTGATATGTTATAACTTACAGGAATATGAAAACTATTTGTGTAGTAATCTTTATCTGTTACTCCTTTTATTACTCCATATACTTTTTTATCCTGCTTTATAAACTTTCCTGATAACCCTTCAGCTGGTGTTGCATAACAACTCCAATTAAGATGTGTCTCTTCAATTAATTTATCTGTATAATTTCTAATGAACTCAATTATTTCTAACCCTAACTTTCTAGCTTCTTTAGATTCTCCATGATGACATCCAATTAAAGCAGTTAAAGTTTCAGCAAGGCCTATAAATCCTATAGCCCATGTACCTTGTTTAAGAATTGGTTCAATAGAATCATCTTGTGACAATCCTTCCGAACCTTTCATTAATCCTTGACCTGCAACAAATGGCAAATCTTTAACTCTTAATTGCTTTAAAACGCCATATCTATGAAGCAATGCTTCTTTTGCTAAAATTAATCGTTCTTGTAATATTTCAAAAAATTTATCAATATTTTTATTAGCTTCTATCCCTATTCTAGGTAGGTTAATAGTTATTGGAGCTATATTACCTCTTCCTTTACATCCTGGCTCTCCATTAACATTTTTCATCAAATAAGTACGACATCCCATGGTTGCTGGAAGATATCCTTTATCATAATATTCCTTATTAAAATCAGCATCTATATTCATAAATGTTGGATTCATTCTTCTTGATGCAACCTCACAAGCAATCTTAAATAAATAGTAATATGGATCATTTGGCTCTCTATTAACGTCTTCTTTAACTCTAAATATTATATTAGGAAATATCGGTTGCTCTCCTTTTCCCAATCCCTTTTCATATTCTTTTAAAAAGATTTCACAAACTAATGCAGCATCTTTAGAATTTGGTATTCCTAAATTTATAGAAGAAAATGGAACCTGAGATCCTGCACGTGAATGCATAGTATTTAAATTATATACAACACCTTGCATAGCCTGATGGATTCTATACTTTAATTTTTCCTCTACTAAATTTTCAAATTCTTCTTTAATTCCATATTGTATTAATTCTTTTCTTATTTCTTCTCTTGTTGGCTCAACAAATTGAGCCATATCATTATCAAAATCTGGATGAGACTGTCCCCCAAACATATCATTTTGAGTTGATTGCAATAATATACAAGACAATTCTGCTGCAGACTCTATACGTTTAGGTGGTTTTATAGTGCCGTATCCAGTATTAAACCCCTTGCTTAATACCTCTCCTGTAGGGATATGCAAACAATTTGTTGTTAAATTATACGAATCAAGATCATGGAAATAAACCTCTCCAACTTCATGAGCCTTTGCCAGATATTTAGGCATATTATAAAGATTATGCCATTTATTAGACTCAGAAGCTATTCTTAATAATTTAGAGCTGAAATTATTTCCAACATTCGCATTATCCCTATCTGTTTCAATGCCTATATTTTTAATAGCTTTCATCAAATCTGACTTTATATCTCTAACCCTAGTTCGCTCTCTCCTATAAGAAGAATATGCTCTTTGAATATTTATATGTCCGCTATCAATTAATGCTTTCTCTACTAAGTTTTGTACTTCCTCTACTGATACTTTTTCCTTTTTAGACTCTTCTATATACTGAATAACCCTTTGAATGCAAACTAGAACTTCACTTTCTCTTAATTGTTCCCCAACTTCATCGCTTGCTTTTTTTATTGCATTGCCAATTTTATCAGTATTAAATTTAACTTCTCTGCCATCTCTTTTTACCACATATAGCACTTTATTCGCCTCCTACACACAATATATTGTGTATATTTTAACTCTCATATACATTCTATCTCTTTTGGAATTATATGTAAATAGTTTTTAATTATATATATTTTTTAACTTTACCTAATAAATTTTTATGAAATTGTATAACCTTATCAATAGTGATAATATTACACTTATCACTATTGATAATATTATCTAATATGATATACTAAAAATATACAATAAATTATCGGAGGATTTTTTATATGCAAAAAATTGCTTTAATTACAGATAGCGCTTGCGATCTTGATTTAAATACATTAAGAGAAAATAACGTTAATTTATTACCACTTAGAATAATCTACTCTAGTGGTGATTATAGAGATAGAATAGATATTTCACCATCTGAAGTTTATGAGAACTTGGAAAAAGAAATTCCTACAACATCTTTGCCAAGTGCTAAGGAAACTGAAGAAATCTTAAATAAATTAGAAGAAGAAGGATATACACATGTTATTTGTATTTCTATTTCAAGCGGTCTTTCTGGAAGCTATAATGCTTTAAGATTAGCTTTAGAAGATCATCCTAAACTAACTTCTTTTGTTTATGACACAAAAATACTAGCTTATCCACAAGGAGAAATAGTTATAGAGGCTTCTAAGCTTATAAAAGAAGGTAAAAGTTTTGAAGAAATAGTAGAAGAACTTCCTAAAATTAGAGAAAGAGTTACTGGTTACTTTACAATTAGCACTTTAGAATATCTAAAAAAAGGTGGTAGAATAGGAAGACTTGCAGGAACTGTTGGTGAATTCTTAAATCTTAAACCTATAATAACTACTGACGAAAACGGAATTTACTATAACGTGGCTAAAGTAAGAGGTAGAAAACAATCTTTATCTAAAATGACTGAAATTTTAAAAGGTTATTTAGAAAAAGGAAAATGTGATGTAGCAGTTTTACATGCTGGCTGTGAAGAAGAAGCTACTAAATATATGGAATCTATAAAGTCATTACCAAATGTAGCTTCAATTAAAATCGCAGAAATAAGCCCTGCCCTTGGCGTGCATGGTGGGCCTGGATTAATGGGATTCTCTGTGAAAATGGAAAAATAAATAATGGGTGACTTTGATTTTAACAATCTAGAAGATATTAAAGCTGAGGAAAAAAGACTACATGATGAGTATAAAGCTAAGCTTGCTGAACTAAAAAAAGTACAAAAAGAAAAAGAAGCTGTTGGTCAGGTTTTTACAAAAGGCTTATTGCCCATCTATGTACTTCATATATTAAAATCTGGCCCTACAAATGGTAATGAAATCTCTACAAAAGTTTCAGAAAGAACCAATGGACTTTGGACTCCTAGTACCGGTGGAATATATCCTTTATTAAAAAAATTAGAGAAAGAAGGATTAGTAGTAGGAAAATGGGATGATCCAAAAAAGAAATTTCAAAAATTTTATTCATTAACTCCATTAGGTGAAAAGGAATTTGATAATAGAAAAAAATTGCTTAAACATAAAATTGAAGAATCTTTAAAAGTCTTTCAAATAGTTTATAAAGACTTATATTTATAAAAATACATCCAAGAATATTCTTGGATGTATTTTTATTATATTTTAGGGTAAACTAATAAAAATTTATTTAGGATGGTGTATTATCATGAAAGGAATGATATTAGATTATACAGGCAATGATGCCTTCATATTATTAGAGGATGATTCTGTTATAACTATGCCACTAACTTCATTTGAAACTATCATGCCCATAGGTACTAATATAAGTTTAACAAATTTATTTAATAAATCTTCTAATACAAATTATAAGTCCTCTCAAATGCTTAATAAGACCGTTGACTTTTTGTAAATTTATGGCTAAAATATATGTTATATAAAGTTGCTAGGGGTGCCCCAAGGCTGAGAGATGACTTTTTCATCAACCCTTTTAACCTGATCTGGATAATTCCAGCGTAGGAAAGCCATTATAGAATAAATTATGTATATTCTAATGCCTAGGTACCTCTTACGCAAATAAGGAGGTATTTTTTTATGTCAAATTTTCTAGCAACACTTGGAGAAAATTTCAAAACTATTTTTAGCAGTCCATTAACATTAATCACATTAATTGGCTGTGCAATTTTATTAATTGCTTTTATTAAATTTAAATCATTAAAATTTAATTCAAAGTTAATAGCGCGAATAGGACTAGCTATTGCTTTAGCATTTATCTTAGACATGATAAAGATTTATTCCCTACCTAATGGTGGTGGAAGCATTTCTTTAGGTAGTATGATTCCAATAATCATTATTTCATTTGTTTATGGTCCTTCTATTGGACTATTTACAGGTTTCCTTTTCGGATTATTCAAATTAATACTGGATCCATATATATTAAATCCTATTCAAGTATTATTTGATTATCCTTTACCATTTATGGCTGTTGGAGTTGCCGGATTCTTTAAAAATAAATACTTAGGCGCAAGCATCGGTATGCTACTACGCTTTATTTCACATTTTATTTCAGGCGTAGTTTTCTTTGGTTCATATGCCCCAGAAGGTATATCTCCAATTATTTACTCATTAAGCGTTAACGGTCTAGCAGTAGGTGGGGAATTAATGATTTGCTTAGTTTTACTTGCATTCTTACCTGTAGAAAGACTAGTTAAAATGCTTAAATCTAATATAGCAACAATTTAGTAGTTAATAATTTTAAGTTAATAATTAAAAAATAAAGTCTGCCTAGGCAGACTTTAAAATATATTATTAGAAACTCCCCAAGGAGTTTTATCCTAAAACTATTAACTATTAACTATTAATTCTTAACTCCTATTACCATCCTTTAGGTTTACTTTCTAATACCTCTATATTCCATTCCTTAAATTCATTAACTGCAGAAACATAATATTTATCTTCTGTATTTTCTTTTTTATTTTTTACAGTAATTAATGTTTTAAAATTGCTACTATCATACCCTCTATTTTTTACAGTAATAACCATATCAAAATCTGCTTCGTTATTTTTCACTAACTCAACATTTGGAATAATTTGTTTAGCTTTATCTAAAAAACTAATTATATCAGTAGAAAACACATATTTTAAACAATCAATATCTCCACTTATGTTTACTCCTACCTTATAATCATTTATATTTTCTGTTTTACTTACTTGTTGTAATATTTCTAAAATAGATTGATAATAAATATAATCAAAATCTCTAGGTTTTCTTATAAAAGATAAATTTTTAATTATTACTTCATCTAATCTTTTAGAAACTGAAAATGTATTACCATCATTATAAAAATTCCCATCTTCTGTTCCAACAACATAATAAAATTCTTTAACTTCATCACCTAAATCAAATTCAAACTTATAATCTGGATCTAAACTAGACTTATTTTCGCTTATCTTTGCCCTAGATAATATATTATAAATATCTCTAATGGCACTTGTTTCCGTTACTATAAATTTAAATCCTGTATCTCTTGTACTTTGTATACTAATTTGTTCTATATCACTTGAATTTAAATACTCGAAATAATCATTCTTCAATCCAAGTTTTTTTTCAACATTTTCTATAATTGTACACCCTGAAAAACCAAGTACAAACATTATTAAAAATGAACTTAAAATATATTTTTTTAATGCTCTTAACATTTGTATCTCCTTTTAATTTGTTAATTAAAATAATAGGAGAAGCATATGCTTCCCCTAATAAAGATAATTATAATACTTTATTCCAATATTAGCAATTTAATTTATTATATTAACCTTCAAATAAAATTTAGATATAATATCTAAGCACTATGTTCTTCATTATTGCATTGGGACAACAACTGTTGAATTTTTGAAATCATAAAACATTAACCAACAGCCCTCACTACGTCCTCCATTAGTATTTACCCAAGTTACAAAACCTGTTCTTCCATCGTAAGGCTGTTCATCCTTATCTTTCTTTCCTGGCACTCCATAAATAATATGTTTTAGGTTTCCTCTTGAATCGCACTTATATCCAAGCATAAAATATCCATATTTTTTAATGTATGGATAATAATTTAACATTGGATAATAAGCTAATGTATACTTATTATAATTAGACATATTACACATTTCATGTAAATCATGAATAGGTATTCTGTACCACTTCGTATACTTTAACTCATCTATGCTATTATAATCTCTTTCAAATCCATCAACTATTGATTCAAAATACTCTCCTATGCTTCCTCTTATCTTTCCATTTATCGGATCAAACTCTTTATTAGCTTCAATTTCTTCTTCATAATCTTCGAACTTACCCCTTAAGTTTTCCCTTGGTGTAATTTCTTCTATTATTTCATTTAAAGCCTCTTGTTTTACTTCGTGTACTTCTTGTACTTCTTGAACTTCTTGTATTTTAATTTCTTCTTTTGATTTTTCTTCTACTTTTTCTCTATCAACCTTTTCTTCAGTAGCTTTTTCTTCTACCTTAGAATCTTTAACTTCATTACTAGTAGATTTACTTTGGTTCTTCTTTAATTCTGGTTTTCTTTGTTCTTTCTTAGAATCCTTATCTGAAACTGATTTTATTACTCTAACATCTTTAGCTTTAACAATAATATAACTCTTCCAATTATCGCTAGGTTGTTGTCCATTTAAAAATCCGCACATCACAAAAATTGGAGTATTATTATTCATTTTAGCTATAGCAGTTCCACAAATCTTATCAAATTCTAAGTTTAACCCAGCAATATTTGATACATTATATTCCTTTGTTGCTTCACCTTTACCACTATCACTCACGTCTAAAGGACCCAAATTTACTATTTGCTTTGTATCCTTTTTACAACAAATAAGTAACATGTAGTATTTATCATCATCCTTTTTAAGATTTTGAGCATAGAAAGAAATTTTACATTTATCTCCTTTTGCTTCTATCTTAGAATATCCAGATAATGTCTTATCATCAGAGTTTGCATATCCTCGTTCGTCCTCCTGCAAAATTACGAAGTTTCTATACAATCTACTATTACTTGCCATTCTCTAGAACCCCCACTTTATATTAATTCCATATATTATATGTTCAACATTATAAAATATGTTATTATTTTTAAGTGGCTTACTTAATGACTTTATAGAGTTTATAATTTAAAACAACTCAGTTCTTATAAAATTTCATTAATACAGTTTGCAAGATTAGCAAATTCTTGGATAGATAATGTTTCTCCTCTTCTCTTAGGATTAACTCCAGCTTTTTCAAAAGCTTCTTCAAGCTTTTCCTTTGCTGGTCCAATACTCTTAACGCCATTCCATAAAGTTTTTCTTCTCATATTAAAAGAACTTCTTATTATATCAAAGAACAATTTTTCATTTTCAACTTTAACTTTTGGCTCACTAAGCTTATCTAATCTAATAACTATTGAATCAACCTTTGGTCTAGGTATAAAACAACTTGGTGGTACTTTTCTTACTATACTTGTATTACAGTAATATTGAACAAGTAGAGACAGTGCACCATAATCTTTATTCCCAGGCTCTGCATTCATTCTCTCTGCAACTTCTTTTTGAATCATTATTGTTAATGATTTAAAATTGTACCCATCCTTAAGTAATTTTACTATTATAGGTGTTGTAACATAATAAGGCAAGTTTGCAACTAGCTTTACACTCTTTTCATCACCTATTACTTCATTAAAATCAACCTTTAATGCATCATTATGTATAAGTGTAAAATTAGGATTAGCTCCTAATTCTTGTTCTAATATTGGTATTAAATCATTATCTAATTCTATTGCAACTACTTTTTTAGCTTTCTTTAATAATTGAGCAGTTAATGTACCTACTCCTGGTCCTATTTCTATTACTAAATCTTCTCCATCAACTTCAGCTCCTGAAACTATATCTCTAGGCACCGAATCATCAATTAGAAAGTTTTGACCTAAACTTTTAGAAAACTTAAAATTATATTTTTTAACCAGCTCAGCTGTTTTTACATCTTTTATATCCATTTATTTCTCCTTCTCTAGTTCCGCATCTACATATTTAATAGCTTCTATAAATTCTTCTTTAGTTATTCCATAATTATTTAATCTTGATAACATTTGATTTGCATTTCCATAACCAATTCCCAACTTATTTCCAAGTTTTATTCTTCTAGCTTTTGCATTAGGATCACCATTTAATCTAAAATAAAACATATCTTGAGCATCAAATGTTTCAGCCTTTTCTTCTAATGTTACTTTTGCCCTATTTAAAGCTTCGATAATAACTTCTGGACTAGCATTTTCTACTCCTATATCATCATCCTTAATTCCATCTTCTTGTGCAATATATGCATGCTTTATTCCAGGTACTCTTTTTGCTATTATCTTTCTTATTTTTTCACCAGCAAAATCAGGATCCGTTAATACTATTACGCCTTTTCTTTTTTGTGCTTCTTTAATTCTAGCAATAACTTTAGCATTTATTCCAAAACCACCAGTGGCAATCATTTCTGCATTAACAGCTTTTTTTACAGCTGCGATGTCATCTTTTCCCTCAACTACTATAACCTCTTTAATCAAAAGAATCTCTTCCTTTCCTTTATTATCTCTTATTAATTTATCCTTATATTCATATAATGTCAAACCTTTGTAAATTTATATTTATTATTCTAAATAAATTTTATACTATATTTTTAGAAATATTAAAGGAGGCTAGTCCAATAACTAACCTCCTTTATTATTACCATTCTCCAGGATATGCTAAAATATATACTGGAACGTTATATTTTCTTCCCCATGTTCTACATTCAGATTCTGAATTAAGGAACACATCGATTATTTTTCCTTTAATTAAACCACCTGTATCCGCTGCAATAGCTTTACCATAATTTTCTACGTAAACTAAACTTCCTAATGGAATTACTCTTGGATCAACTGCTATTGTGCTTATTCCACCTGGATTATAACTTGGCACAGTTCCTGTCGCAGTAATAGTATCTCCTGCATATGCAGTAGATTCACAATAAATTAAATCCTTATATTCCATTTCTCCATCTCTGCTAGCAAATACCCTTCTGGTACCTTGTACTATAATTTCATTTACAGGCTCTTTAATAACCTTTGATTGAACTACTTCCCTAGATACTTCCTTGCCATCTTTTTTTATAACCTTATAAGTTATTTCTTTTTGACCAGCTTCACCTGCTTGTCTAACGTCCTCAGTGTTTATATCTAAACTTTCGTCCTCTTCCACTATTGTTTCATAATCAATATCTTCAGTGGCTACTTCATTTGTTACTTCAACCTTAACTAATTGAATCGTGAGATTATCTGATATTTTAGTATCTAACGAAGGTGTTATTTCATCTAATCCTTCATTAAATTCAATTCCTTCAGCATTAAGTTCATCACTTTCAGCTTCAAGCATATCTTTTACAGTATCTTCAGCAGTTTTTATAACAATAGTTTTGCTACCAACTACCATTTCAATTTCTACAGCTCTCTTAATGTTAATAATATCCTTTGATGAAATTTTTTCATCTAAAGCTGGTTGTACTTTGTCCTTAGGAGCAATTTCTATCTCCTTCTCTGCAAGTATGTCTTTAACAGTCCCTTTATATGTTATAAATGTTTCTTCTTTTCCGTCAACGATTATTGTTATGTTTTTTCTCATACATGCAAGTGTTACTATTAATGTAACTAATACAACACCTACAGTACCTGTAATTATTTTTGCCTTAGGACTATTAGTAAAATTGTTTCTTAAGTTTTTCTTCCATTTTTCAACCATCTACATTTAACCTCCTCTGGCAAGAGCGACCATTGAATTATATAAATAATTCATGTTTTTGTCAAATTTCCCACCCTACCCTTAATAAAACCTGTTTTTTTAAGTGTAATAAATACACCTTTAATAATTAATTTGAATAAAAATAAATAATGGCATTTTGCTTTTTGAAGTTTGTAGATACTGTTTATAAATTTTTAGAAAAATTTTACAATTGTTAATATTTATTTTACTTTATTTCTTATTATGAATCAAGCGATAGAAATTGTCATTTACAGCCAAATTAACCTCTTTTGAAGAAATTTCCTTTATCTCGGCTATTTTTTCTATTATATATCGTATATAGTCCGATTTATTCCTTTTTCCTCTATTTGGCACAGGAGCCATATAAGGACAATCAGTTTCAACTAATAATCTATCTAATGGAATTCCTTCAACTACTTCACATATTTTTCTAGCATTTTTAAATGTTACAACACCTGTAATTCCTATATAATATCCTAACTTTACACATTCTTTTGCAAATTCAAGACTTCCAGAAAAACAATGAACTGTACCTATTACATTTGGAAACTCTTTCATTATCTCTAATGTATCAGCATGAGCATCTCTATCATGAATAACTACTGGTAAATTTAATTCTTCTGCTAATTTCATTTGCTCTCTAAATACTCTTTTTTGTATATCTCTAGGAGGATTTTCTTCCCAATAATAATCTAGCCCTATTTCTCCAATAGCTAAAATCTTTTTATTATTTGTTGCTAATTCAATTATCTCTTTTCTTACATCATCATTATAGTCATTTGCATCACTTGGATGAATTCCTAAAGCTCCATATATAAAATCATAATTTATCGTTAAATCATTAGTAGTTTTTAAGCTTGCTTTAGAACATGCGCAATTCAAAATCCCTACTACTCCTTCTCTTTTAATTTGTTCAAAGACAGCTTCTCTATCTTCATTAAAAGCTTCATCATCATAATGTGAATGTGTGTCAAATATTTCATATTTAAATTCCATACTTAATTCTCCCTTAAAAATATAATTCTATTGTTTATTATACCAAAATAAAGTAAAAAAACTCAGCTAATACTGAGTTTCTTCTTATTCAATAATATTTAATTATCTAAAAATGAAAATAAAAACTTCCTTTAAAATTTATATACTCTATTTCAATCTTAGTAGCATACCCATTATCAGATACAAATACATCATTAAATTTTTTAGAATTTATTGGTTCAGACTCTGATAGTAAATTTCCCTGAGAATCATATAATCTAATTATTACTTCTCCATTTTTTCTCGTTCCAGAATAATCTACAGATCTGATTCCAGCACGTAAATTGTAAGTTCTTATATCTGTATATTCTACTTCATAATCAGAACCAATATATCCCCTTTCATCTGCATCATTACTTGTTACTATCTCATTTTTACTACTACTAAAAACTTCTCCATTAAATGAGTATGTTATAACACCTAGAAAAGAAATTACTATTAACAAAGCTAATATAGTAATAGTAATTACTATAGCAATCATTACCTTTTTATTTGATTTCTTACTAGCTTTTGATTCTTTTATTTCATCTGGAAGTTCTGTTGTACAATGAGGGCAATAATTCCATCCACTTTCAACTTTTTGTCCACAGCTTGGACAAAAGAATCCACATTTCATTCCACAGTATGGGCATGAATTTATATTATGTGGAATTTCCTTTCCACAATTATTACATTTGCTTTTATCACTTCTTGTTACAAGTGCATAAACTATTAATCCAATAGGAAAAGCTATTATTGCCGCAATAGTCCATAACCACCAATATTCTTCTCCCTTTTTTCTAGAATCTATAGCAACCCAAACAGCTTGCCATATAAATGCTGCAAATATTATTAATATAAATAATAATGTCAATATCATAGCTATAATCATCTAAACTCCCCCTTTAAGTAAATTCAACCATAAAACTTTCTCTAATTTATTTTTTATTAAGAATAGTTAATATTTTCTTCAGAAATTTGACACCTAAATGACACAATTAAAGTTTATTATAATAACTGTAAAGTAGTTAAAGCATTATTATTTACCCCTAAAACCATCTTGTAAAGTTGGTTTCCTAGAGTTATTCGTCCCCCAAATGAAATAACTCTAGGTTTTTTTTGTTAATTTTTCTTTTCTTTTAATCTAGCTACTTCTTCACTAACTCTTTTTTTATCAATTTTATTAAAAAGAACTTCACATTCTTTAATTAATCCTTCTTTTTTTTCAGTAAAGCTCCAAATACTTTCATTTAATCCTATTGATACTTTTATTTTTTCACAAGTTCCTGGCATAAATGGATATAATAAATTTGATAAATTAACTATAATTTGAATACAATTATAAGTGACATCTTTACATTTAGCAGAATCACTACTTAATAAATCCCAAACCTTACTATTATCAAAATATTTATTTCCCTTTTTGCATAAATTCATTATGTCATTTAAACTATCTCTAAAATGACCTTCTTCGATTTTATCACCTATATCAAAATATAAATTCAAAATTTCATTTTTTAACTTTTCATCCATCTTTCCATTAGGTACTCTATTAGCATAATTTTTCCTAGAAAATAATAAAACCTTATTAACAAAATTATTTAGTTCTCCTACTAACTCATTATTATGTATATTTATATATTCTCTCCAAGTAAAATCAGTATCTTTATCTTCTGGTGAATTTAATGATAAATAGTATCTGAAACTATCAGCATTATATTTTTTACATACGTAATCTGCCCAAAGAGCCCAATTTTTAACTGCTGAAAAAGGCTTACTTTCAAGTTTTAGATGTTCTCCTGATATTATTCTCAAATTAGGATTTTTTATGCCAAGTCCTGCTAAAATTGCTGGGAATATTACAGTATGAAAAGGTATATTATCTTTTCCGTGAATAAAATAAACTCTTGAGTCTTCACCTTCCCAATATTCTTTATAATCCTCGCCTCTTTCTTCAAGACATTTCATACTAGCTGTTAAATATCCCATAACCGCTTCTATCCAAACGAATATTTTTTTATCTTCATAACCTTCTAATGGAACATCAACACCCCAATCAAAATCTCTAGTTACTGCCCTATCTCTTAGTCCTTCATCTAAATATCTTTTTAGTATCTTCTTTGCATTTTCTCTCCATCCATCTTGATTTATATATAATCTTTTAACATCATTCTCGAATTTTGATAAGCTAAAAAATAAATGTTTAGTTTCTTTTAAAACTGGCTCAGAATCACAGAATTTGCATCTTATATCTATTAATTCACTACTTTCAAATTCACCATTACAATTTTCACAACCATCACCAGTTGCTTCTTCTCCGCAAATTGGGCATTTTCCTATAATATATCTATCAGCTAAATATTCATTACATTTTTCACAATAAGTTTGTTCTACATTCTTTTCATATATAAAACCCTTTTTATATAATTCTAATATGAAATACTTAACCTTTTCTTCATGATACTCTGAATGAGTTTTTGCAAAAATATCAAAAGAAAACCCTAATGATTTAAAGCATTTTTTAAACTCTTCATGATATTTTTCTACAGCTTCTAATGGTGTTATTCCTTCTTCTTTTGCCTTCATTGTTACAGGAGTACCATGACAGTCTGTTCCAGAAAGAAAAACAACCTCATCCCCCATCATCCTATGATACCTAGCTAAAATATCTCCCGGTAACAAAACTGCAATTCTTCCCAAATGTAAAGGTCCATTAGCATAAGGCCATGCATTACCTATAATAATATTCATTAAAAAACCCCCTTTTATTTAGTTAATAGTTTTGAGTTATAGTAAAAAGGTCAGCAAAGCTGACCTTTTTTTCATTTCCTAAAATCCGCTTATGCCAACTTTATTCCTTAACTTATCACTTGTCACTCACTACTTTAATGAAACACCTACTCATTAACACTCGTAGGTGTAAGTTCAGTTAACTAAATCAAATATTTAGAACTTCACTTATCTAACAACGCTTCCTGTTGGTAATTCACCTGGATTTACTAACTTTAATACGCTATCATCATCTGTAGCTGCTGCTAATATCATTCCTTGTGATAATTCACCTCTTAAAGTAACAGGTTTTAAATTAGCAACTAAAACTACATATTTACCAACTAATTCTTCTGGTTTATAGTGCATTGCTATTCCTGAAATAACCTGTCTTTCTTCTCCATTTAAATCAACCTTTAATTTTAATAATTTTTTAGCTTTTTTAACTGGTTCACATTCTAAAACTTTAACTACTCTTAAATCTATTTTTTCAAAATCCTCAATAGTTATTTCTTCTTTAATTGGTTGCATTTTATATTCTTCTTTTGGCTTGTTAGCTTCTAATTGAGCTAATCTCATAGCTTCTAATTCTTCTAAAGTCTTAGCTACATCTATTCTTGGGAATAAAGCTTCACCTTTTTTAACTTCAGTTCCTGGTGTTGTTCCATCAAATCCTGATAATGAATCCCAAGTTGTTGTAGTAATATTTAATTGAGCATTAATTTTTTCACTTGTACTTGGTAAGAATGATGATAATAATACAGATGCAAATCTTAAGCTTTCAGCTAAATTATATAAAACTGTACCTAGTCTTTCTTTCTTTTCTTCATCCTTTGCAAGTATCCAAGGAGTTGTTTCATCTATATATTTGTTTGCTCTTCCTATAAGTTCAAATACATTTTCTAATGCTTCTGGAATTCTTAAATTATCAATTGCTTTTGTTACTTTAATTGGAGTTTCTATAGCTAAGCTAATTAATTCATTATCAATCTCTTCTTTAGCTGTTGGTGCTGGAATTACTCCATCAAAATACTTTTCAATCATTGCAACCGTTCTTGATAATAAGTTACCAAGGTCATTACAAAGATCCGAATTAATCTTCTTTATAAATATTTCATTATTAAATAATCCGTCTGCTCCAAATGGAATTTCTCTTAATAAATAATATCTAACTGCGTCAACGCCAAATTTATCAACTAAAACTACTGGATCAACAACATTTCCTTTAGATTTTGACATCTTTCCACCATCTACAAGTAACCATCCATGCCCAAATACTTGCTTTGGTAACTCTTCACCTAAAGCCATTAGCATAATTGGCCAGTAAATAGTATGGAATCTTAAGATATCTTTACCTATTAAATGAACGTCTGCAGGCCAGTACTTCTTATATAATTCATCATTTTCACTTCCATATCCTAAAGCAGATATATAGTTAGATAATGCATCTATCCAAACATAAACTACATGTTTTTCATCAAAAGTAACTGGAACTCCCCAGTTAAAGCTTGTTCTTGATACACAAAGATCTTGTAAACCTGGCTTTAAGAAGTTATTAACCATTTCATTTTTTCTTGATTCTGGTTGAATAAACTCTGGGTGCTCATCAATATATTTCATTAATCTATCAGCATATTTGCTCATTTTAAAGAAATAAGCTTCTTCTTTTGATTTTTCAACTGGTCTTCCACAGTCTGGACAATTTCCATTAACTAATTGTGTTTCTGTCCAGAAAGATTCACATGGAGTACAGTATAATCCTTCATAAGAAGATTTATATATATCACCTTGGTCATATAATTTCTTAAATATTTTTTGAACTGTTTTCTTATGATAATCATCAGTAGTTCTGATAAATTTATCATAGCTTATGTCCATCATACTCCATAACTCTTTAATTCCAGCAACTATTTCATCAACATGCTCTTTAGGAGTTATTCCCTTTTCTTCTGCTATTCTTTGAATTTTTTGACCATGTTCATCTGTTCCTGTTAAGAACATTACGTCATATCCATTTAATCTCTTAAATCTAGCTAAAGCATCCGCTGCTACTGTTGTATAAGTATTACCGATGTGTAACTTAGTAGATGGATAATAAATTGGCGTAGTTATATAATATGGTTTTTTAGTCATATTACTTCCTCCTCTTTTTTGTTAACAATTTATTGCTAAAAGTTATAGCTTAAAATAATAGAATCATTAATTTTAATTACTAACTAAAAACTCTAACTCCTAACTAAAAAATGCCTCTATATAGGCTTTTATACCCATATAGAGGCGTTATATACGCGTTACCACTCTATTTCATATTTATTTCACAATAAATATCTCATTAGGTGACTATCATCACCTTGCAATATAACGGTTGCTCCCGTATTACCCTAACTTTTTCAAGCTCAGATAATCAGCTCCAAGACCATCTTCATAAAGTTCAGTAACACTAGCTCTCACCCATTCTAGCTCTCTTTAGATACATTCCTTAACTACTCTTCTCTTCTATGCATTTATTAATTTTATAATATGCTAAAATGTAAAAACTGTCAAACCTATTCTATTTATTTTTAAACTTCTTTTTTATTATGCCCTCTATTATCATAAAATTTACACATATCACAATAAATAATATGAAAATAATAGTAATTATATTAATATCAAATAATAATCTTGCTATTATTATAATTGTAAATAATAACGTTCCTGTTGTACTAAAAACCTTACTAGCAACCTTATTTCCATACTCCCATTCTAAATTACTATTTTTTGCACTTCCAAATTTATATCCCCTACTCACATCAGGATATTTCGAATATTTATTTTCAAAATACCATCCACATGCCCATAATATTATTGGAACTATTTCTAAAATAACAAGTATAATAAAATCCATTTTATCCCCACTTTACTATATATTCTTAAAAATAATTATAAATCATTTTTTATTATAAAGTATGAATAATATATAAATTTATCTATAAAAATATAATTTTTAACATTTTTTGATTTTAATAAAAAATATAATATTAAATAGTGAAATTTGACTATTTCTTAGATATAATATCTAAAGGGATAGGAGGCTTAATTATGGAAAAATTTCAATTTCCTAAGGTTGGACTTAGAACAATAAAATCAGGTATAGCTGTTTTTCTATGTTTGTTACTTTTGCCTAACGAACCTTTTTTTGCTTGCCTTACTGCAGTAATTTGTTTACAAGATACTGTTTATAACTCAATTCATATGGGTATAAATAGAGGTGCAGGTACTATATTAGGTGCTAGTTTTGGCTTAATATTTTTATTCTTATTTAGATCATTAGAAAATCATATATCTAATACTTACATATCAAAACCACTTATATACTTAATTATTGCTATAGGTATTATCTTAATGATTTATCTATGCAATATTCTAAAAAGGCCAGGTGCTATAAATATAACATGTATTGCATTCCTAGGTGTTACTACAGCTCATGCTTATAGTGATCCCTTATTTTATGCAACTAACAGAATAATAGAAACATTGCTTGGAATAGTAATTTCAATATTAGTTAATAAACTTATAACACCACCACCACATAAATAATTGGAATTTTATAATAAAAAAATTTAAATATAAGTGTATCTACATTATAGATTAAAACTATCAAAAAAGGGTTATGCTTCTGCATAACCCTTCTAATATATAGCCCTCTTTATTTATTTTTCTTATTGCTTAAGCTTCTTCAACCTTCTTACCGAATATTTGTACTCCTACATATAATGCTATTAATGAAATTGGCAATACTATATATATTGGAACTCCAAATCCCGATGGAATATATCCAAATAATATAGTTACTGCTGCAACAAATAGCGAATACCATATTTGTGTCTTAACATGTTCAATATGATTGCATCCAGCTCCCATTGAAGAAAGTATTGTTGTATCTGATATTGGTGAACAGTGATCGCCAAAGATAGCTCCTGTTAATACCGCACTTGTACAAACTACTACAAATGACATATCTGGATTAATTGAATATGCTAATGGAATTGCAAGTGGCATTAATATACTCATTGTTCCATATGCAGTTCCTGTAGAGAATGAAATTACTGCCCCTAAAATAAATATTAAACTTGGTAATAAGAATGCTGGTATTGCCCCTTTTAATACTTCAACTAAATAATATGCAGTTCCAAGTTCTTTAATTACTGATCCTAATGACCAAGCTAATATTAATATAACTCCAGTTATTATTAACCCTTTCATTCCATCAACCCAAACTTCAATAGCTTCACTTAAAGTAAATATTTTCTTACAAACTCCCATTAAAATAGCAACTATTGAAGCAAATAATGCTGATTGGAATAATGCTACAGAAGCATCTGAAGCAGCAAATGCTTCCATTATGCCTTTAAATGAAAATGGTGAATTAATCATAATTTCTTGAGTTGCAGATGGATCTCCACCAATTATTGCACTATATCCACTATAATAAAATGCTACTAATGCAGAAATTATTAATGCTCCTATTGGAATAATTGCATTCCATATACTAAGCTTAACACCTTCTTTTGGCTCTAATTCATCCATTTGAGCTGTTGCTTCAACTGCAACCTCATCTTTAATATTCTTATCTCTGTTTCTTGCCGCAATCTCAGCTTTTCTCATTGGCCCAAATTCTTTTAAAGTTAAAGCCGTTATCACTATAAATGCCAATATCAATATGTTATAGAATCTATAAGGTATTGTTTGAAGAAATACTCCAAAACCACTTGCCTCTACACCTATTGAACTAAATCCTTCACCAATTAAACTTACTTCTAATCCAATCCAAGTAGAAATAATAGCTAGCCCAGCCACTGGTGCTGCTGTAGCATCTATAATAAAAGCCAATCTTTCTCTTGATATCTTCATTTTATCAGCTACTGGTCTCATTATTGGTCCAACTATTAGTGAATTTGCATAATCATCAAAGAAAACACATAAACCTAAAAGCCAAGTTGTCATTTGTGTACTTTTTACCGTCTTAGCCTTTTTAGCTAAAGCCTCTGCTATAGCCTTTGCTCCTCCCATTTTTGCAACTAAATTAATTACTCCCCCAATTGCAAGCACTTGAAGAACTATCCCAGCATTCCACGGATCTGCTAATGAATTCAAAGCCCTATTTACAAAATCTAAGAACGCTTGTATAAATGCCCCAAATACATTATGTCCTGCCAAACTAATTAAAAAGCTTCCTGATAAAATACCTATAAACAATGAAATAACAACATTTTTTGTTATAAAAGCTAATATTATTGCAACTAATGGTGGTAGTAATGTCCATAGCCCAAACTTATTTGCATTCACCGCCGGTTCAACTTCTGCTGCAAATACAACTGACGTTGAAAAAATAAATACTAGCATTGTAAGTAATAATACTTTGTAACTTCTTTTCACTTCTTTTTCCCCCTTATTTTATATAAAAGCGAATAATAAGGGCACCCCAAACTAACAATAAAAAAAGACCTTGAGTTAACACTCAAGGCCTTGTATGTACTAAAAAATTATAAAACTACAAGTCTTAAATGATAGCTCACCACAAAATACTTTGTGACAGTAATACATATATTCTATGTATTCCCAGCTATACAACCTTAAAGCATTAGTTGTACGCTTCGGCGATTGCTCCTTTCTTATTGAATCACAGTGCTTTCCTCATCAATAATACTATTAACTTTCGCGCCTCTACCCTAGTTTATTCACTTTTGTTATTTATAAATTGATTATATAATCAATTTATTGCATTTGCAATACCATTTTATAACTTTTTATACATATTATTTTCCATTTTTACTCATAAAGTTTTCAATCTCTTCCACAGTCTTTATAATATCACTAGATAAATTAATAACGCCATCTTCTGTAACAAGGATATCATCTTCAATTCTAATTCCTATTCCTTCTTCGGCGATATATATTCCTGGTTCAACAGTAAATACAACTCCTGGCTCAAAAATAATATCTCTATGCGGAGTTTCAATATCATGTGTATCCATACCTAAACTATGACCTATACTATGATAGTAGTACTTTCTTACTTCACTTTTATCTTTAATTAATCCAAGCTTTATACATTCTTCTGAAATTAGCTCTGTAGCTTTTTCATTTACATCCTTATATTTCATACCTGGCTTAATTAAGTTGATAATCTCTTCATTTACCCTTAAAACAGCATTATAAACTTCTTTTTGTCTTTCAGTGAATTTACCATTAACAGGGAATGTTCTTGATATATCTGCGTTATAACAATTATATTCAGCCCCTAAATCAAAAAGAATTAAATCATTTTCTTTAAGCTCACAATTATTATCAACATAATGTAATGTTGTAGCATTTTCTCCTGCGGCAGCTATTGTTGTAAAAGCTAGCCCTGTTGCACCTTTAACCTTACAATTAAAATCAAAATATGCTTCTAATTCATATTCCTTCATTCCAACACGAGCTTCAGACATTAATTTTTCAATTCCGCTTTTTGTTATTTCAATAGCTTTTTTTATTTTATCTACTTCTTCTTGTGATTTTTTTAATCTTAATTCACCAATTTTACTATAAACATTATTTATTCTAACTTGTGGATACTTAGTTGTTATTTCATTGGCAAATCTATGTGAAATAGTTCCTTCTCTGTTTGCACTCATTCTTTCTAAATCTAAATAAAGATTTATTTCTTCCTTCATAGTAATCATTCCATGGATGTCTCCGTCAAACTGGCTCTTGAATTTAACTTCATCTACAGCCGCAATCTCTTCAGCTTCTTCTTTACGTATGCTTTTACCTACCCATTTTTCCATCTCTAGATCAATGTCTTTTATATAAAGTTTAGAAGATTTTACTCCATTAATTTTTGTCATAACTAATATATGATCTTCTTCTTTTATTCCTGTTAAATAATAAAAATTTCTATTTGGTGTAAAAGGATAAGTTTGATCTCCTGTCTTCTGAATTGCCTTTCCTGCAAATAAAATCACAATTGAATTATCCTTAATTTTATCTAAAAGATTATCTCTATTAAATTTATAAATATTTTTATTCATAGCCCTATCTCCTTGCAAATAATATTTTGTCATTTAGTTTTATTACTCTGCTGCTAATAACTTAACGCTTCTAACATTAGGTAAAGAATTTAACCTTGCAGCTAATTGACTTATACTTTTCTCCATATGCGAAATATCAATAGTAACAGTTACATTAGCTGATAAGTTTATAGGAATATCTTGGTTTATAGTTAATATGTTTCCCTTATAAAAAGCAATACAATCTAATACTTTAGATAATGTTCCTGACTTATGTGTCATTAAGATTATTAAAGTTACCTTTTTTGACTGCATATCTTGTCCCATTGGAAATACATCATCTTTATATTTATAGTATGTACTTCTACTAATACCTACTAATTTTATAGCCTCACTTATATCCTTTGCATTCCCAAGTTCAATATTCTCTTTTACTTCAATTACCTTTTTAAATATCTCTGGTAATGATCTTTCATTTACAATGTAAAATCTATCTTCCCCCATAATCATTCTCCATTCGATTTATTTTATTAATATTATACAACCAAAATTTTTACAACGCACTATAAATTTTACATTCAAAAAATTATTTACCTTTATATTAATTTACAAATTTCACCTTTTTAAATTTTAACAATGATGAAAATTAAGAATATTACTTAAAAGAATAATATAAATTCTTAATGAAAATCATACTAATTTCTGAAAATAATATCCTTAACTTTTCAGTATTAACTCATAATTAAAGAATAAGTACTTTAACCATTAATATTGCCATTATAATAGCAGACATATCTGCCATTATAGCTGCCCAAACAGTATGACGTGTTTTCTTTATTTTAACTGCTCCAAAATATACAGTTACAGTATAAAATATTGTCTCTGTAGTTCCCATAATTACCGAAGCTACTAAACCTATAGGGGTATCAGCACCATAATTTTTTAAAATATCAGTAAAAACTCCCATAGCTCCACTTCCTGAAAGAGGCTTGATTAATACTAAAGGTACAACCTCCTTTGGTAAATCTATTAGTTTGCAAAGTGGTGCAATTGCATTGTTTAACATGTCTAACAGATTAGCTTCTCTAAATATTTGAACTGCTATTATCATTGCTAAAAGATAAGGAAAAATATTTACACAAACCTTTAATCCATCCTTTGCTCCTTCAACAAACCAATCATAAACCTTTCTACCCTTTATCATTCCATAAGTAATAATAATTAAAACTATTATAGGAATAATACTTTTAGTTATATAGTTAAACATTAATATCACCCCATAATCCTAAAAATATCTTTGCAAAATTTTACAACAAATAACACCAACAATGGCTGCAGTACCAGTTGATATTATTGCTGGAAGTATTATTACTCCAGGATTTGTGGAACCTGCTGCTGCTCTTATAGATAATACTGTTGATGGAACTAATTGAATACATGCCGCATTTAATACCAAAAATAATGCCATATCATTACTAGCTCTCCCTTTTTCATTATTCAACCTGTCCATTTCTTCCATTGCTTTTATTCCAAAAGGTGTAGCTGCGTTTCCAAGCCCCATCATATTAGCAGTTATATTCATAACTATAGCCCCTAAAGCTTTTTCATCCTTTGCTGATTCTTTAAAAATAAGTTTTAATATTGGTTTCATAAGCTTGGCTAGTTTTTCTGTAAATCCACTTTTTTCTGCAACCTTCATTACTCCACACCAAAAGCACATTAATCCTACTAATCCAATTATAAAACTAACTGTAGAATCAATAGATCCTATTATGGCATTAGATATTCCTTCACCATTGCCAGTAAATATTCCAACTATCAAACCCAGAAAAATCATTACAAACCATATATAGTTAATCATTTTTTTCCCCTCTCTTTATTCTTTACTTTACAATATATGCCTTGCATCACATATTTATTAGTGATAGGATAAAGATATTAACATAAGTGAAATTCTATTTTTTGAGTTTTACTTTCACCTTCAAGGGTACTTAGAAGGATTTTCATACAAGTTTTAGTTACCTAATAAAGGAGATACATAAATGAAAGAATCAAATTTAAAACTAGCTCAAAAAGATATCGATGAGGCATTAAAAGCTGTAGAAGAAATGGAAAGCTACATTAATGAGGGAAATGAAGAAAATGCTATATTAAAACAAAAATTCATGACTCTAACAGAAAAAGTTCAAAAATTAGAAAATTTACTTAAAACAGAGGGAATATTATAAAATATTTTACTTAATATCACTTAAATCAAAAAGAGGATAGCAAAAGCTATCCTCTTTCATTTTAGTTACTAAAAAGTAATTATTATATTTTTATTTTATAACCTTACTTTATACCCAAATTCTCTAAATCTCAATAATCTCAGTGATATTGCCTATACCTAATTGATTGTGTACCCAATTTTAGACATAACTACCTTTTAGTAAACGTTACCAGTTTTATAACCATTATATCATGCCATTTTTTAAAAAACAATACTTTTTTTGAAATTGATTACAACTTTTTATATTAATGACGAATTGTCAAGCTAAGTGCAACACTTAGCTTGTTCTTCGTTAAATGCTTCTAACGGTGTCTTGTATCCAAGA
>NZ_JBCOAB010000024.1:0-56705 GCF_040227035.1 Clostridium sp. RTP31139st1_H3_RTP31139_211217 | reverse complement strand
TTTGGAGCTTCATGTCGGAGTCGAACCAACAACCTGCTGATTACAAGTCAGCTGCTCTGCCATTGAGCCAATGAAGCATAATACCAAATTTCAAATTTTCTTTTTTAAGTTGTTAATGGTGGGGGAGGACGGATTCGAACCATCGAAACGAAACGTAACAGATTTACAGTCTGCCCCCTTTGGCCTCTCGGGAACTCCCCCATGTGCTTATTTACAACTTTTTTGTCATTCATTATGTTACTGCCGAACTGACAAGGACTAGTATATAATTAAACCAATTATATTTCAACCCCCATTTTTAACCTTTATACAAGATTATTCTTAATATACTCTTATTTTCTCTATAATTCTTCTTTTTAATATATAATTCTATTTTTTTATAATAATAAAAATAATACTTTTTTCAAATTTAATAGTAGATTTTTTATTCATTTTTCACCTCATAATTAGTAACAAATTTACCCTCATATAAATATAGTATAAGTACAAGCTTGTTAATTTTAATAAATTTTACATACTTTTATAAATCATCATTGTCCAACTGATACCTTTTCTTTTAAGTTCTTAATATAATTTTTTATAATAAAATTATATTATTGCTTTGTAAATCATATATTTTATATAAGACAAGCTATAATATAATCAAAATTTAAACTTTTAATTTTATTATTAAATTTATTTACTAAATGAATCGAAAAGAAGTTTTCTTTAAAGTAACAAACATTATTTTTTGTTATTTTAAATAGCGAAAAATAATTTCCATATATAAAAATGGGAGGTGAATTATTTGATTAAAAGAAAGTTTAATTATAAATCTAATTTAGCATACTATGAAATTGCTGAATTTATGAGAAAATATATTAATTCTAATAGTATTATAGTATGCATCGGTACTGATAAATGCGTAGGTGATTGTTTAGGCCCACTTGTTGGAACTTTTCTTCAAGAACATAATTTTCCTTTACCTGTATACGGTACGTTAGAAAATCCGATTCATGCATTAAACTTAGATAAAAAACTTATTGAAATCAATAAGCTTCATCCTAATGCTTCTATAATAGGTATAGATGCATGTCTCGGAGATGTAAATTCAATTGGTGAAATACACACTCGTGATTATCCTATCCATCCTGGGAAAGGTGTTGGAAAATCACTTCCCGATGTAGGTATTGCTTCAATAATTGGTATAATAGACTCTAGTGATACTGCTGAATTCTTCACTTCTAGAAGTATACGACTTCATCTTGTTTTCGAAATGGCAAAAGTAATTTCTCATGGATTAATACATGCTTATTATTTAAATTCTATAGTAAACAAATAATGCTAGAAGTTATAACTTCTAGCATTATTTGTTTACTAATATAAATTTAATCTATTAAAGTAATTTCTTTATTAGAAATATTATTGTCCAATTTATCAGCATACTTAAGAACCTCACCTGTTCCCATTGCTACTGCCTCTACTGTGTTACTTGCAATACTAACATTAATACCTGTATTCTCTTCTATAAGTTTATCTAATCCATCTATTAACGAACCACCACCAGTCATTAATATTCCTTTTTCAATAATATCTGCTGCTAATTCCGGTGGAGTCTTTTCTAATACAGATTTTACACTTTCAACAATCATTGATACTGGTTCCATTAATGCTTCTCTTAATTCTTCAGTAGAAATAATAACTTCACCTGGTAAACCAGCAATTAAATTTCTACCCTTAATAGTCGTTGATATGTTCCTTGATCCCTTAAATACAGATCCAACACTAACCTTTAAATCTTCTGAAGTCTTTTCACCAATTAGAAGCTTATACTTCATTCTTACATATCTAGTAATTGCTTCATCAAATTTATCACCTGCGACTTTTATAGACTGTCTAATAACAATACCACCTAATGAAATAACTGCAATATCAGTTGTTCCACCACCAATGTCAATAATCATATGTCCATCTGGTTTCGTAATATCTAATCCTGCTCCAATTGCAGCCGCTAATGGTTCTTCAATTAGATTAACTTTCTTAGCTCCCGAATTCATAGCTGCATCTATTACTGCTCTTTTCTCGACTTCTGTTGCTTCTGATGGAATACAAATCATAACTCTCGGTGCTATAACCCTTCTTTTTCCTAAAGCTTTCTTAATAAAAGCCTTAAGCATTTTTTCTGTAACATCATAATCAGAAATTACCCCATCCTTTAATGGTCTTACTGCTACAATATTACCAGGGGTCCTCCCTATCATCCTTCTTGCTTCCTCTCCAACTGCTAAAACCTTATTATTATTTTTATTAATTGCTACAACTGATGGTTCTTTTAATACTACTCCTTTTCCTTTTACATAAACAAGTACAGTGGCTGTCCCTAAATCAATTCCCAAATCGCTACCGCTTTTCCAAAACCACATTTTATTCACTCCTATATAATAAAATTCAAAATATTTGTTTTTTCTACAAAATTATTCCTTTTTCTATTATATATTTAATGGATTTATCATTCAATAGCTTTATCCTTCATTCGCCTTATATTTCATTTTTGTGGCTTTACCGCCTCTAATATGTCTTTCAGATTTATTTAATTCTAATATTAAATGTGTTTGTTCAGCTATAGCCGGATTAATTTTAGGTAATCTTTCTGTCATATCCTTATGAATAGTACTCTTACTTACCCCAAATACTTTCGCTGTTTTTCTAATTGTAGCTTTTGAATCAATTATATATTGGGCTACCTCTAAAACTCTTTCTTCTATATAGTCTTTCAAGATTATACCTCCTTAATCTCTATTTGATATATTATTTACTTAATCTATAAAAAAAATTCATATTCTCAAACTAATTAAATAATTGTATAAGTATCAACCATAAAAATGGTTGATACTTTAATAAATTATTTCATCTCGAAATAAGCACTTGGATCAACATCTTTTCCATTTGCATCTTGTACTTGAACATTTAATACATCTCCGCAAATTTTTGATGTAAATATACCTGAACTATTTCCTACTGTACCTATTTCAGTACCAGCACTAACAGTATCCCCTGCTGCTACCTTAACATCTTCGCTTAAGTTAGCATATTTTGTTTTTAGCCCATTAGCATGTGCAATAACAACATAAGTTCCATCTGTAGTATTGCTTGATACTTCTTCAACTTTACCCTCTGCAGCTGCCTTAACAGTTGTTCCGACAGCAGCATTTATATCAATACCTCTTCTAGATGTATCTTCACTTCTAGTTTCATCTGAATAAGTTCTTACCATTTTTCCAAATTCTCTTGATATAGCTACTTCACCATCTATAGGTAATGATAGAACAATATTACTATCAGTTCCTGCTGAAACATCAACATCAGCTTCTTGCTCTGAGTTATTTTGATTTTCAGAAACAATCGCTTCATTAGTATCATTAGTATCATTATCTACTTCATTAGTAACTTCTTCTTGAGATATTTCATTATCATTTGCTTCTGCTAATTCATCATTGTTTTCTACCCTTTCTGCATTTTGCATATTAAAGTTAGAATCAACCTCTGAAGAATTGCTATCTTGAACATCATTTAAAGATAATTCATTGCTAGTATTGTTTTGCTCCTTAGCAACTGAATTCTTTTTAATAGTAAATGCTGCTACAGTTGCAACTACACATAAACATACTAGTAAAACTAAGTAAAAGCCCTCCTTTCTGAAAAAGTCCTTTACTTTATTTTTTTTATTTTGGTCCATTTCAACACCTCCTGTATTGTATTCTTGCCCCTAAAATTAAATTAATTCAATCTATACTAAATTTTTATTCGTCAAATTTATATATAAAAAAACAAAAAGAGATTTGATAAATCAAATCTCTTCGTGTTTATATAGTATATATTAACCTTATAGGTTAAATTTTAAATTTCCTATATTAATACCCGTATAATAATGCTTTAATATTTCATCATAACTCTTCCCATCCTTAGCCATAACATTTGCCCCCCACTGACTCATTCCAACCCCTTCACCATAGCCTTTACAATTGAATATAATCGTATTATCGCCTATAGAATAATCAAAGTTTGTTGAGTTGAGCCCTAGAAAAACTTTAAAATCAGCTCCTTTAATCACACTATCTCCTACTTTTAATTCAATAACTCCCCCCGACTCACTTCTTGATAATATACTAATACTATCTCTTATATTACTTGAAGTTATGCCAGACTTAGGATATTTATTACTTATTATATAAGCTAAATCACTTAATGTAATTTCCTTAGAACTTTCAAATTTAGATGATTCCTCATCACCTGGGCTATCTACTGATTTAAGATACGGGATTTTTCCCATCCCTAACTCTTCTGCTGACTCGGTCTTTCCAGCACTAACAGCAAAATATAATGGATACATTACCAATTCGCTATCATAAGTTAAAACCATACCTTTTGTATCATCTACTGCATTTTTTATTTTTTCCCAATATCTCTCTCCATTTTCCTCTCCCCATTTCTTAAGGATATCATCCTTTGATGAATAAACCTGACAATGTGCTGAGTCACATATATCTCCTCCATTAGCCTCTGTACATGGATTTATTTTTTTACTAACAACATAGGTTCTAGCTACAATAGCTTGAGCCTTCAATGCTTCAGTTTCAAAGCTAATAGGCATTGTATTTGCAAGTACACCATATACATAATCTTCTAGTTCTATCTCCTCTATTCTATTCTCTAAAGTAATATATACAGAAACAGTACTATTTGTATTAATGTTTATTTCATTGTTTATATCCTCTATCTTATCCACATTATCTACATTGTCCACTTCATCTACTTTGTCTTTAATCTCTGTATTATCTATCTCTTCCTCTACCTTATTATCTTCACTCTTATCCGATTCATTAACATTTATCTTTTCTTTATTAGTTGCATATTTATTAAAATCTATTTTCACATCTGCTTTCATAGTTATTACTGGAATTATTATCATAAACAAAATAATACATATAGCTGTTACTATTACTAACTTAATCGTTGTAAATCCTTTCAAAAAATTTTTACTCATACTCCCTCCATCTTACCAAGGTTACACCTATATATATGTTTTAATCTGTTGAACAATTCCAAATTATCATTATTATTAATTCTTATATTTCTATATAAAATAAAATTAGGAGTCAAAAAAGACCCCTAATTTATTTATGAACTCTATATATTTCTGCTCCAAGCTTTCTAAACTTTTCTTCAATATTAGTATATCCTCTATCAATATGATATATTTCTCCTATCTCCGTTTGTCCATTTGCAACTAATCCAGCTAATATCATTGCTGCTCCAGCTCTTAAATCAGTAGCTTTAACCCCGCATCCAGTAAGGGTAGTTACACCTTCTACTATTGCTATTCTACCATCAATTTTTATATTAGCACCCATTCTTCCTAGCTCTCCAACATGCATAAACCTATTTTCAAATACAGTTTCAGTTATTACACTTACTCCTTTAGTAATTGCTAATAAAGCCATCATTTGAGCCTGCATATCTGTTGGAAAACCAGGATAAGGCATTGTTTTTATATCTACTGGTCTTTTTTCTTTAGTTCCATCAACAATCATCTTTTGTCCATCTATAGTACAGTAAACTCCGCACTCCTTCAACTTTTCGATAGTAGGCATTAAATGTTCTTCATTTACTCCATTAATCGTTATCTTACTATTAGTAATTCCAGCTGCAACCATAAAAGTTCCAGCTTCTATTCTATCAAATATAGGTGTAAATGGTTTTGGTTGTTTCAATTCTGATACACCATGTATAGTTATCTTTCCATATCCAGCGCCTTCAATATTAGCTCCCATACAATTCAAAAATCTTGCTAAATCCCAGATTTCTGGTTCTTCAGCAGCATTTTCTATTACAGTAACTCCTGGTGCTAAAACAGCTGCCATCATAATATTCTCTGTAGCTCCTACAGATGGAAAATCTAAATAAATTCTGTTTCCATGTAATTTATCAATCTTAGCTTCGACATATCCATACCCAACTTCAGATTCTATTCCTAAAGCATTAAAACCTTTTAAATGTAAATCTACAGGTCTGCTTCCAATATTACAGCCTCCAGGCATTGATATTTTACATTTGCCAAACCTTGCTAACATAGGTCCCATAATTAAAAAAGATGCTCTCATTTTTCTAATTAACTCACTATTAGGATCTACTTCTTTTAAATTTTGGGTATTTATTTTTAAATCTCCTGTTATTGAAGAAAATTGCACTTCACAATTTAACTCTCTTAATAAATTAATCAAGACAGTAACATCTTCTAACATAGGTACTTTCTTTAAAATTATTTCGGTTGGATTTAAAATAGTTGCAACTATTATAGGTAATACTGAATTTTTTGCAACACTTATATCAACTTCTCCATGAAGTTCCTTTCCACCTCTAACTATGATTTTTTCCATATTATCCTCCATATTTATTGTTAGTATGTTACGAAAATTATCGGTGTTCCTATAATTAAATATGAACCTGTATCGTACTTAATTTGTCCAATGTTTATATGTTGATTATCTTCAAATGTAGCTTCAGCAACACACCCATTGTTTATATCTAAATATTCATTAACTTTTATATTTAAATTTTTTTCCAAATCATCAATCAAATTTTTATCCTGTGTATTTAGCTTTCCCTTTATAAATGAAAAATACCTTTCATTTATAAAATTATCATTTCTTATTTTCTGTGATAATTTTTTCAATTCTTCCTCTGATTTACTAACATCATTATTAATTAGAATAACTTGAACTTTTATCAAATCATTATATTCACAAATATTAATACTATAATCAATATTTTCACTTTCTGCTGTAATATTATTATTCTCTGTAGAAAGTACTAAAAAATTATTTTCTTCAAAAAATTGTTTTATCCTTAAGTATTCTTTGCATAATTTTTCATCAACTGTATATTCTAATTTAATTCCATTTTGAACAAAATCATAATTATTTATCACATATCCTTCAATCTTACTGAAAGAATCTTCCTTTGATTCACACTTATACTCTTTTCCACCAATAATTAATAGAGAAAAGATTAAAAGAAATACAAAAAATACTTTTTTCATATTGTAATCCCCTGCCCTTCCTCTAAAATTATTGTCCAAACTATTTTTTTTATACATTGCTTTAATATAAATTGTCCAAATGAAATTTCAAAATTCTATTTGGTTAATTCAAGTTACATAAATATATACTGCCACATTGTAGTAAAATAATTTCTCTTAATAATATATATATATTATTAAGCTCTTAAAATAGTTCTCTTTATTCTAAATTTAATATATTTCTCTACTGATTTCGTGTATATATATCATTCTATTCAAATCTAAAAAAAAGGTTATATAAATAATTTTCTATAAAAAAAAATAAGGAAGTCGCTTTTTAGCGATTTCCTTATTTAAATTGCAATCTTGCATTTGCCCTAGCTAATGCTCTCTTTGCTCTTTCTATATCAACATTTTCTTTTTTACTAGTTAATCTTTCTTCTGCTCTCTTAAAAGCCTCTTCCGCACGATTTATATCAATTTCTTCTGGATAATTAAATGAATCACAGCAGAAATTAATCACGTTATCTTTAACATATATAATTCCTGAAGATGTAAATAATTTCTTTATATCACCATTAGCGGTAGTATACACACTTACCGTTGGTATAGCAGCAACTATACTTGGTGCATGATTTGCAAGAAACTCAATTTTACCATTAGGCTCGGTTGTCAATAAACTAATAATTTCCTCTGTTAATACTTCACGCCCAGGAGATACAATGTTAAGTTTTATTGTTTTTCCCATAACTTACATCTCCTATTTCATTTTATTAGCTTTTTCTACAACTTCTTCAATAGTACCTGCAAATAAGAATGCTGATTCAGGTAAATCATCGTATTTTCCTGATAAAATTTCTTTGAATCCTCTTACAGTCTCTTTAACTGGAACATATCTTCCTTGCATTCCTGTAAACTGCTCTGCAACAGTAAATGGTTGAGATAAGAATCTTTGAATTCTTCTTGCTCTTGCAACTACAGCCTTATCTTCATCTGATAATTCATCAACACCTAAAATTGCAATTATATCTTGTAATTCTGTATATCTTTCAAGTATATTTTTTACTTCTGTTGCAACTTCATAGTGTTCCTTTCCAACTATTCTTGGGTCAAGAATTCTAGAAGAAGATTCTAATGGATCAACTGCTGGAAATATTCCTAATGATGATATAGCTCTAGATAATACTGTTGTAGCATCTAAGTGAGTAAATGTAGTTGCTGGTGCTGGGTCTGTTAAGTCATCAGCTGGAACATATACTGCTTGAACTGATGTTATAGAACCATTTTTTGTTGAAGTGATTCTTTCTTGAAGAGCACCCATTTCAGTAGCTAGAGTTGGTTGATACCCAACAGCTGAAGGTATTCTTCCTAATAATGCAGAAACTTCTGAACCTGCTTGTGTAAATCTAAATATATTATCTATAAATAATAATACGTCTTGACCTTGATCTCTAAAGTATTCAGCCATAGTTAATCCAGTTAATGAAACTCTCATTCTAGCACCTGGTGATTCATTCATTTGACCAAATACTAATGCAGTCTTATTTATAACTCCTGAATCCATCATTTCATGATATAAGTCGTTACCTTCTCTAGATCTTTCCCCTACACCTGTAAATACAGAAATTCCACCATGCTCTTTGGCAATATTATTAATTAACTCTTGGATTAATACTGTTTTACCTACTCCGGCTCCTCCAAATAATCCTATCTTCCCACCTTTTTGATATGGTGCAATTAAATCAATTACTTTAATTCCTGTTTCAAACATTTCTGGCTCTAAAGATTGTTCTTTAAAGCTTGGTGCTGGTCTATGTATAGGATATGATTCATCGGATTCTATGGCTCCTTTATTATCTATAGGATTTCCTAATACATTAAATAATCTTCCTAATACATTCTTTCCTACTGGTACAGATATTGGCTTTCCTGTATCTAAAGCCTTCATACCTCTCTTTAATCCATCAGTAGACTCCATTGCTATTGCTCTAACAATATCATCCCCAACATGTTGCTCAACTTCTACAACTAGCTCTCTATCACCCATATCAATTTTAATTTCATTGTATATGTTTGGTAAAGAAGCTTCATCGAACTTTATATCTACTACAGGTCCAATTACTTGAACTACTTTTCCAATTTTACTTTCTGACATACTTCTTCCTCCTTGCTACTTTTGAGCTTCGGCTCCCCCAACAATTTCTGAAATTTCTTGTGTTATAATACCTTGCCTAATTCTATTGAATTTAATATTAAGACTTTGTAATATGTCATTTGCATTTTCTGTAGCTCCATCCATAGCAGTCATTCTAGCACTATGTTCACTAGCTTTTGCACTAAGCATACATGTCTTAAGTTGGCTCTTTAAATACATATCTATTGCATTTTTAAATACAGCTTCTTCATTTGGCTCAATTATATATTGACCTTCTCGAGAAGCTTTCTTTTCTATTGGTAATATTTTAACACTTTTTACCTCTTGTTTAACCGGAGAAATAAATTCTGTATATACTATATTTACTTCAGAAACATCTCCCTTTTCATATAAATATATAGCATCATTATATATTCTATTAATATCTTTAGTAGCAGGCATATCTGGTAAATCTACATATTCAGCATATGTGCTTATTTTATATCTAGAAAGATATGAAATTCCTTTGCTTCCAACAACAACAACTTTTGCTCCGCCACTTTTTTGAACTAAATTGTTTAAATATATAGCTACAGTATTATTATAACCTGCGCATAACCCAGTGTCTGAAGTTAATACAATATAGAGTTTATCTCCATCAAAGCTTTTATAATAAATTGAGTCAAAATCTTCCGGCATACTAGAAACAACTTCACTAATAACTTCTTTGCACAAATTATTATATTGCTCGTTAGCTATAAGCTCTTTTCTTGCTTTTCTGAGTTTTGAAGTGGCAACAAGCCCCATAGCCTTAGTTATTTTTCTAGTACTTTCAACTGACTTCATTCTTCTTTTAATTTCTATAAGTCCCGCTGCGCCCACTGTTTTACCTCCTAAAGAATTGCATAGCTATAAAAAGCTATGCATCTTTTAAAAATTCTTTTTTAAAATCAATTATACATTTTTCAATGTTTTCTTTTAATTCATTTGTTAATTGTTTTTCAACAATAACTTGCTTCAAGACATCTCTATGATGAGTATCCATATATTCTAAGAATTCAGCTTCAAATTTTCTAATATCTTTAACCTTTATATCTGATAAAAAGTCATTTACAGTTGCATACAATATAACTATTTGTTTTTCAACATCCATTGGTTTATATTGATCTTGCTTTAATACTTCTAATATTCTTTTACCTTTTTCTAGTCTTCTCTTAGAATCAGAATCTAAATCAGATCCAAATTGAGCGAATGCTGCAAGTTCTGTATATTGTGCAAGTTCCAACCTTAATGTTCCTGAAACTTGTTTCATAGCCTTAATTTGAGCATTACCACCAACTCTTGATACCGAAATACCTGCATTTACTGCTGGTCTTTGTCCTGTATTGAATAATTCACTTTCTAAGAATATTTGCCCATCTGTAATTGATATTACATTAGTTGGTATATATGCTGTAACGTCTCCAGCTAGTGTTTCTATAATTGGAAGTGCTGTTAATGAACCTCCTCCATTTTCTTTAGATAGCTTTGCAGCTCTTTCTAAAAGTCTTGAATGAATATAGAACACATCTCCTGGATACGCTTCTCTTCCTGGTGGTCTTCTAAGTAATAATGACATTGTTCTATAAGCTACAGCATGCTTAGATAAATCATCATATATTATAAGAACATCTTTACCCTTATGCATGAAATATTCACCCATACTACATCCTGCATATGGTGCTAAATATTGAAGTGGTGCACTTTCTGATGCAGTTCCTGCAACAACAATTGAATAATCAAGTGCTCCCATTTCTTCTAATGTATTAACTATATGTGCAACTGTTGATTGCTTTTGACCAATAGCTACATATATACATATTACATCTTTACCTTTTTGATTTAAAATTGTATCTACAGCGATAGCAGTTTTTCCTGTTTGTCTATCACCGATAATAAGTTCTCTTTGTCCTTTACCAATAGGAACCATAGAATCAATTGCCTTTATCCCTGTTTGTAATGGCTCATTTACTGAAGCTCTGTCTATAATACTTGGAGCTGGAACCTCTATCGGTCTAGTTCCTGCATAGTTTATAGGTCCTTTACCATCAATCTCTTCACCAAGAGGGTTTACAACTCTACCTAAAATTCCTTCTCCTACAGGCACTTCAACAATTCTATTAGTTCTTTTTACTATATCGCCTTCTTTAATTCCTTCTTCAGAACCTAATAAAACACATCCAACATTATCTTGTTCTAGGTTTAAAGCCATCCCAAATACATTATTAGGAAACTCTAAAAGCTCACCTTGCATACAATCATCTAATCCATAAACTCTTGCAATTCCATCACCAATTTGAATTATTGTTCCAGAATCAGAAGTTTTAATTTGATTTTCATATCTTTGTATTTCTTTTTTTATGATAGATGTTATTTCTTCTGGTTTTATGTTCATGCAATCACCTCTATTCCGTAGTAAGCATCAGCTTTCTTAAATCATCTAATCTTGTTCTTACAGTTCCATCAATAACGTCATTTCCTATTCTTACATAAATTCCGCCTAAAATTTCAGGATCTATTATTTTCTTTAATATAATATCTTTATTATACTTCTTTTCTAATTTTTCTACTAAAGCATTATATTCATATTCCTCTAAAGGTATTGTAGTTTTAACAATTCCTTGTAAAACATTTAATCTTTCTAAATGGATTTTCTCCATTTCCTTTAACTTTTCTTTTAAAAATAAAATTCTGTCCTTTTCTATTAATATTAATAAAAATGATAAAAGTTCCTCATCGATTTTACCTTTAAATATGTTAATAAAAGTCTTTTTCTTTTGCTTTGTACCTATTTGAGGATGTTTAATTACTTCTAAAAAATCACTATTATTATCTATAAGATTGCAGATTTCTCTTAAATCTCCAAGATATTCATCAACTTTTCCTTTTTTTTCAGCAACTTCATAAAGTGCAAGGGCATATCTTCGGTCTAAATATTCGTACATATTTATTTACCTACCTCTGAAATAAATTCATCAATTAGAGTTCTATTTTTTTCCTCATCGATATTTTTTTCAATTACTTTTTTAGAAAGTTCTAAAGCTAAGTCTATAGCTTCCTTCTTTAAAGAGTACTCAGCTTTTTCTTTTTCCCTTTCAATTTCTACTTTGGCTCTTTCTATAATTAAATTTGCTTCAGCTCTTGCTTCTTCAACAATTTCATCATATACTTTTTCAGCCCTTTTCTTATGGCTTTCTGTAATAGCCTTTCCTTCTTCTTTAGCCCTTTGAAGTTCTCTTTCATTACTAATAGCAAGATTTCTCGCTTTTTCAAGCTCCATATCTGCATTGTCTAACTTCTCCACTATCTCATTCTCTCTTGCTTCAACTATTAGTTTAACTTTTTCAAAAAAGAAATATTTTAATCCAAAGAATAGAATCAAAAAGTTTACTATAGTGGCTAATATAATACCTGGATTAAATTCCATTATTTGATACCCCCTTCTGGAGTTATTAAAATATTATGCTACTCCTACAAATATTAATAAGATAGATACTAATAATCCATAAATAGCTGTTGCTTCTGCGAATGCTGATCCTATAACTAATGTTGTTGTAATCTTTCCTGTTGCTTCTGGATTTCTTGCAACCCCTTCAACTGCTTTTCCTGTAGCATTTCCTATACCAATACCTGCTCCTAAACCTACTAATACTGCAATACCTGCTCCTAATGCTCTCATTCCTATTTCATTCATTTTTAATTTCCTCCTTTTAATTATGTTCTGATACTATCTTAATGTTTATCATTGTTAACATTACAAAAATAATTGCTTGAATACCACCATCAAATATATCGAAATACAAATGTAATGGGATTGGTATAACAAGTTGTGCAAACCATGCTATCTTTTCTAAACTTTCATAAACAAGTTCTATTATAAAAGTAGCTGCTAACATATTACCAAAAAGTCTTAAAGATAGAGATATTGGAAGCATTACTCTCTCCAATATTGTAATTGGTAATATGAAAGATACTGGTTCTAAATATCCTTTAAAATATCCTCCAATGCCATTCTTTTTAATAGCATATCCTTGAACCATTACAAATGATATTAAAGCTAAAGTTAATGTAACACTAAAGTTTTTTGTTGGTGGTGATATTCCGACTAGACCTGTAAAATTCATTACTAGCACAAATATCCCTAAAGTTCCTATGAAAGGAACAATTCCTCTAAAATCTTCTCCAACATTACTTACTACAGCATTATTTAACATGTTATAAATCCATTCAACAATAGTTTGCTTTTTAGATGGTCTTATTTTCATATTTCTAGTAGACCACCAAGCTAAAGCTAAAATTAATAAAACAATTACTAATTGCACTATTGCCTCTGGTTTTATATCAATTGCTATTTTGCCTAAGTAAAAAGAAAATATAGCTTTTGATGGTTCCATCTATTCACTTCCCTTCTGCACTTTTATAGTAGTTATTACTAGTATTATATAATGTATAAAAAATCCTAATAAAAAGACTAATAAATTAATTATTTTATTAGAAAAGATTACTGCTATAAAAACTATAGTAATAATTCTCATTAGATAACTTAACGGATATAAAATTGCTTTATTTTTTTTAGGATTATTTATGAATTTCTCAGTTATTTTTGCTGAAATAATAAAATTCAGCATAGAAATTATTAATCCAAGAAATAAAATTAATCCAATTTTACATTTTCCTACCAAAGCTAATAATAAAAATAAAACAACTCCAGTTATAAAATCATTACTTGCTACAGATTTTACTATAAACTTTAGATCTTTAGCCATTTTAATCTCCTAGTAAATAACTTATTTGGGAGCTAGAATCTTATCTTATTCCTATATAAAAACTAATTGTTATATCGTTATATGTATGTATTTATTTATACAAATGAGCTCTTATCTAGGAATACTCTTACGTTATTTTTAGACACTGTCCCTGTTGACATTAGCTAATTATATACCTAGTTCTAAATTAATAAAAACCTCATTTTTACTTATTTTTTACAATTAATCGTTAAAATAGCCTGTTATTATATAATATTTCATAAATGCTCAACTAAAATCTTTTTTTTGAGCTTTTTAAATTATTTTTGCAATTAATTTTACAATCTTTCATTTGTTTAAATTTTCATAATATTTATTTTTTTATTCCTATTCATTCTGATAACGTTTCATACTTTTATTTTGTTACTTTTTGATAATATTATTACTATTTTAAAAATTTTTTTAACTTTTTTTATCATTTTATAATTATTAATAAGGTATTCTGTATATTTATTTAGTTTTTTATGAATAATTGCTTTACACTTTATTCATTATTTTTTAAAATTTTTATTATTTTTTATTCTAATAATTACAATTAAACATATTTATAATTACTATAGTTATAAAAGGAGCCTCTGAAAAGCTCCTTTTTTCTTATTTTTAATATAAATTACACTCTTTCAACTACTAAAGCAGTTCCCATTCCTCCACCAATACAAAGAGTTGCTAATCCTCTTTTAGCATCTCTTTTTTCCATTTCATGAAGTAATGTAACTAATATTCTTGCTCCTGAAGCACCTACTGGATGACCAAGTGCTATTGCTCCTCCATTTACATTTACTTTATCCATATCGAAATTTAAATCCTTAGCTACAGCTAAACTTTGTGCTGCAAATGCTTCATTTGCTTCAATTAAATCCATATCTTCTACAGTTAATCCAGCACCTTCTAACGCCTTCTTTGTTGCATGGAATGGTCCATATCCCATTATTGCAGGATCTAATCCCTTGCTTCCATAAGAAAGTATCTTAGCCATTGGTTTTAATCCTAATTCTTCTGCTTTTTCAGCACTCATAACTACAAATGCAGCTGCACCATCATTAATTCCTGATGCATTAGCAGCAGTTACAGTACCATCTTTAATAAATGAAGGTCTTAATTTAGACATTTTTTCAAGAGTTGATCCGAATCTTGGGAACTCATCTTGAGCAAATACTTTTGGTTCACCTTTTCTTTGTGGAATAACAACAGGTACTATTTCATCTACAAATTTTCCTTCTTTAATTGCCTTTTCAGCCTTTAATTGAGAATTTAATGAGAATTCATCTTGCATTTCTCTTGTTAATCCCCATTCTTTAGCTATGTTTTCAGCTGTTACACCCATATGATAATCATTAAATGCATCCCATAAAGCATCTTTAATCATTGTATCTACCATTTTTGCATCGCCCATTCTTTGACCCCATCTTGCGCCAGGAATAGCATATGGTGCTGCAGACATGTTTTCCATTCCTCCAGCAACTACTACATCACAATCTCCAGCCTTAATCATTTGAGCCGCTAATGCTACACATCGTAAACCTGATCCACAAACTTTATTTATTGTCATAGCTGGAACCTCTACTGGTAATCCTGCTTTTACAGCAGCTTGTCTAGCAACATTTTGTCCTTGAGCAGCTTGTATAACATTTCCCATAACTACTTCTTCAACTAATTCTGGTTTAACTCCAGCTCTATTTACAGCTTCTTTAATTACTAGTGCTCCTAAATCTGCTGCTGGAACATCCTTCAATGACCCACCGAATGATCCAATTGCAGTTCTTACTGCACTAACTATTACTACTTCTCTCATAAAAAACCCTCCCATTAATTTACCCTAAAATCATAATAGTGTTAATTGTTTAAATTGTTAAACAATTAACACTATTATTATACCACTTTATTTTTTCCAATATCAACTAGTTTTTAAAATATTTTACCTTTTTCCACTGATTTTACACTTAGGTTTGCTCTATATCTGTACCTGTTATTCTCCTTAAATCCTTTATATGATAACGCCTTTTCTATTTAAGTATGTATTTGATTTTTTTATAAACATAATTTGCTTATAGATAATTATTACTTTATTTAATGTGTTATTAAATTATCAAGCAATTAAATATCTTTTATATTTAAAGATAGCTCTATTTTTTCGTGAGTTGGAATTAACTGATTCAGAGCAACTCCAGCGCATTTGAACATTCTTTTAGAAGCCTTTACTGAATCAGTATCCGCATACTTGTCACTTAAATAGACAACTTCACTAATTCCTGATTGTATTATTGCTTTTGCACATTCATTACATGGAAATAATGCAACATATATCTTACACCCCGATAAATCTTTACCCTTTGCATTTAATATTGCATTTAACTCTGCATGAACAACAAATGGATATTTCGTATTCAATGTTTCCCCTTCTTTTTCCCATGAAAATTCATCATCAGAACATCCTTTAGGTAACCCATTGTATCCTATGCTTTCAATTATATTATTTCTATTTACAATACAGGCCCCAACCTGTGTGCTAGGATCTTTGCTTCTCTTTCCTGATAATAATGCTACAGACATAAAATAATCATCCCATGATAAGTATCCTTCTCTTTTTGCCATAACTTTCACTCCTTTGCTTTTTTATTTAATAATTATAGAAATAAATTCAGCAAAGCTGAATTTAAAAATATATTATTAATAAGAAACTCCCATAGGAATTTCTACATTAACTATTAACTATTAACTATTAACTATTAACTATTAACTATTAACTATTAACTATTAACTATTAACTAAACTAACTTGTTTGTAATTTAATTAAAAAGCGAAGACTTAGTCTTCGCTTTTTATTATTTAGTTCCGAAAAGTCTATCTCCAGCATCACCAAGACCTGGTACAATATATCCTTTTTCATTTAATTTTTCATCAATAGAAGCTAAGTATATATCAACATCTGGATGTTGTTCTTGAACAAGTTTAACACCTTCTGGAGAAGAAATTAAACACATTAATCTAATCTTTTTAGCTCCTCTTTTCTTTAATAAAGAGATTGCATCAGCTGCAGAACCACCTGTTGCTAACATTGGATCTACTACTATTATATCTCTTTCAGCTATATCTTGTGGTAACTTACAGAAATACTCTACTGGTTGAAGTGTTTCCTCATCTCTATATAATCCAATATGCCCAACTTTAGCTGCTGGTATTAAATTTAATATTCCATCTACCATTCCAAGACCTGCTCTTAATATTGGAACTATAGCCATCTTCTTACCAGCTAACATTTGACATTTAGTCTTACATATTGGTGTTTCTACCTCTACTTCTTCAGTTTCTAAATCTCTTGTTACTTCATATGCCATTAACATAGAAACTTCTTCTACTAATTCTCTAAAATATTTTGATCCAGTATCTTTACTTCTAATATATGCTAATTTATGTAATATCAATGGATGCTTAATTTCTGTTACTTTACTCATTATCTTCTTCCTCCTAGTAAAACCTTTAAAGATTATTTAAATTACTCCCTATTATTTAGAGTATTTTTTTTCAATTTCAGTGATTTTATTTATTCTTCTTGCATGTCTATCGCCTTCAAATTCAGCCCCTAAAAATGCTTTTACTATGTCTATTGCTAATCCCTTACCAACAACTCTTTCTCCCATAGTTAATATGTTAGCATCATTATGCTCTCTAGTTGCATGAGCGCTGAATGTATCAGAGCAAAGTGCAGCTCTTATTCCTGGTACCTTATTTGCTGCAATTCCTATTCCTATTCCAGTTCCACAAATTAATATACCAAAATCAAATTCTTTAGCTACTACTGCTTCAGCTACTGGTAATGCTATATCAGCATAGTCACAAGATTCTTCTGTATAAGTTCCGAAATCCTTAAACTCAATGTTTTGAGATTTTAAATAATTAGCTATTTCTGCTTTTAAATTTAATCCACCATGGTCACAACCTAATGCAATTTTCATAAAACCAACCTTTCTATTATTTATTATGTAATAACTAACATTATTACATTAATTATTTATAAAAAAAGAAGAATAGGCTCCCCCATCCTCCTTATTTACACTTCTAAAATATCATAACCTGCAGCTTTATTTAATCTATTCATTATTGCAAGACCAACGCCTTTTTCTTCAAATCCTTGACATAAGATATGTTGAACTCCTAAGTCATCACATTTTCTTAACGTCTCAAAAAGATTTTTTGCAATTTCGTTTAAATTATATTCACTTCCTAATGATATTACTTTTCCGCTATTAAATTTATTTAAATTTTCATCTGTAGTTAATATAGCTACATCATTACCTTTTTCTATATAATTTTCTAATATTTCATTGATTATTTCAATAGTTTTTTCATTTTTCCCTTTAATTATTTTTAAATGTGCTTTAGGCGCATAATGTCTATACTTCATTCCTGGTGCCTTTGGTTTAAAATTTTCAGTTGGCTTCGATTTTAAAGCACTATCGATTTCAATATTAGAATCTATTTCTTTAAGCATTTCTAAAGTAATACCACCTGGTCTTAATACTAATGGTGGATTTACTGTACAGTCAATTATAGTTGATTCAACTCCTATATCACTACTTTCTCCACCAATTATATAATCAACCTTACCATTTAGGTCCTCAATACATCTTTCAACCTCTGTTGGACTTGGTCTACCTGAAATATTAGCTGAAGGTGCTGCAATTGGTCTTTTTGATAATTCTATAAGCTTAAGAGCAATTTCAGAACTTGGCATTCTTATTCCAACAGTATTAAGGTTTGCACTTGTCATATTTGGAATAATATCATTCTTTTCTAATATAATTGTTAAAGGTCCTGGCCAAAATTTATCAATCATTCTTTGTGCTACTTCTGGCACTTCTTTAACTAATTCGGATATATTCTTTGAACAAACATGTACAATTAATGGATTATCTTGCGGTCTCCCTTTAGCAATGAAAATCTTCTTTACAGCCTCTTCATCTAAAGCATTTGCTCCTAATCCATATACAGTTTCAGTCGGAAAAGCTACAGTTCCACCATCTCTAATGATAGCACCAGCTTCTTCTATAAATTTAATATCCTTATTTATATCTTTTATTATGGCAACCTTTGTTTCCATAAAAGACTTACCTTCTTTCTTTAAATTTCTTTTTGTCCTCGCGCTATTTTTATGTTCTCTATAGCTGAAGACGTATATACTGCATTAACACAATTTCTATAAATGTTATCTAACAATACATACTTATTTAATTCACCACAATTAATAACCTGAAAATAATATAAGCAATCTTGACGTATCTTTTTTATTCTTAAATACTCATCTGCAGCTTCTTTATTTTTTCTCATAAAATCTTTTGAAATAGGATGTAATTTTTTATTTTTATACCTTACAGGTGTAATAATAATTATTTCCATATCTTCATTACTTTTATTAGTATGTACAATAGCTACTTTATCGCATTGAATTAAACTATAACTTAAAAATAACCCATTTTTTATTTTCAATTTATTATTATAAATAGAAAACTTAAGAGTAGATTTATTAATTTTATTTATTAATGCTATGCAAATTAAAACTTCTATCAATGCTAGAAAGGTTAGCATTATTGTTGAATTAATATAAGCTAAATAAGTACATAATGGAAGAAACACTGCTAATAATATCATAATTATATAAAATATCTTATTATGAAACTTTTGTTTTTTTAATGCTTTTTCTATTTTCATGTAATCACCTATTTTAAAAGCCTTACATTATCCAATGCAAGGCTTTTAATCTTATATTGAATCAGTATTACCCATTGCCTGCATTTTTTCTGCTTGATCTGCAGTAATTAAAGCATTAATAACTTCTTCAATATCTCCATTCATGAAACTATCTAATTTATATAATGTTAATCCAATTCTATGATCAGTAACTCTTCCTTGTGGATAGTTATAAGTTCTTATTCTTTCACTTCTATCCCCTGTTCCTACTTGACTCTTTCTATCTTCAGCGATTCCAGCAAGTCTTTCAGCTTCAGCAACTTCATATAATCTTGCTCTTAAAACCTTCATAGCTTTTTCTTTATTTTTAAGCTGTGACTTTTCATCTTGACAAGCTACAACTGTACCTGTTGGAATATGAGTAATTCTAACTGCTGAATCAGTTGTATTAACACATTGTCCTCCATTACCTGAAGATCTATAAACGTCAATTCTTAAATCTTTATCATTGATTTCTATTTCAACATCATCAACTTCTGGTAATACAGCTACTGTAGCTGTTGAAGTGTGTATTCTTCCTGAACTTTCTGTGTCAGGTACTCTTTGAACTCTATGTACACCACTTTCATATTTTAACTTTGAATAAGCTCCGTTACCTTTAATCATAAATACAACTTCTTTAAACCCACCAAGATCATTTTCATTTGAACTCATTAGTTCAACTGACCATCTTTGAGATTCAGCATATCTAGTGTACATTCTGAAAAGATTAGCTGCAAATAACGCTGCTTCATCTCCTCCAGCACCAGCTCTAATTTCAACAAATACGTTCTTGTCATCATTAGGATCTTTAGGTAATAAAAGAATTTGAATCTTATTTTCTAGTTCTTCTTCTTGCTCTTTTAATAAAGAAATTTCTTCAGATAACATTTCTCTCATTTCTTTATCTGATTCCTCTTCTAACATTTCTTTATTAGCTTCTAAATCTTCAACAACTTTCTTATATTCTCTATAAGCTGTTACGATTATTTCTAAATCAGCGTGCTCCTTACATAGCTTTCTCCATTCTTTTTGGTTAGCCATTATTGAAGGATCTGATATTTTAACTGATAGTTCTTCGTATTTATTTTCCGTAAATGCTAATTTATCTAATAACATAATATCACTCCGTACTGTATTTTTTCATATTGAAATATTATAACATAACCATTATGTACTTATCAAGCTTCACATATAATAACTAAATTGCACAACAATCTAGTTATTATAGTTAATAGTTAATGAATAAATTCGACTAAGCTGAATTTAAAATATATAGTTAAAAAACTCTGTTAAGAGTTTTACCATTAACTATTAACTATTAACTATTAACTATTAACTATTAACTAAACCTAAATATTTCCTATAACAACTCTGTCAAGTCCAGCTAAGTCTTTAACTACTCTAACATTTTTATAACCTTTTTCAATCATTAAATTGCTAACTTCCTCACCTTGATCATGGCCAATTTCAAATGCAAGAATACCATTTTCCTTTAATATTTTATCGCTATCATCTACAATTCTTCTATAGAAATCTAATCCATCATTTCCACCACTTAAAGCTGTATGTGGTTCATAATCTTTAACATCTTCCATTAAGGTATCAATAACTTCTTCCTTAATATAAGGAGGATTCGATACTAATATATCATATTTCTTTTGCTGATTTATAACTTCATTTAATAAATCGCTCTTTATAAATTTAGCTCTATTACTTAACTTTTGTTTTACAATATTTCTTTTTGTTACCTTCTCAGGAACATCATAGTAATCAATTAAATCTACCTTAGTATTCTCTCTAAAATGTGCAATAGATATACCTATAGCGCCACTTCCACAACACAAATCACAAACTTCATACTCTTTATCTTCATCCATAAATTTAAGAGTTTCTTCTACTAGTATCTCAGTATCCCCTCTTGGTATTAATACTCCTTCTTCTACATGTAAGTCTAAGCCCATAAATTCAGTTGTTTTTAAAATATAGCTTATAGGCATTTTATTTTTTCTCTTTTCAATTAAAGAGTAAAATTCTCTTTCCTTAAACTTACTTACTTCTTCTTCCTTATTAGTAATCAAATGTAATTTATCTTTACCTAATACTTTTCCTAATAATAGTTGTGTATCTAAAATATAAGTATCTATATTAGCTTCCTTTAATATTTTATTTCCATCTATTAATAATTCCCCTATTTTCTTCTTATATTCAATTCCTTCTGCTGCTTTTAAAGATTCTATTGCCACTTCTAATTGAGCATCATCAGGTTCTTTTGTTGTAAGTTCTTGTAATTTTAATCCTGGATATGCAATTATTTTTCCCAATTTACTTTCTGTTCTCCCTAGCCATTTAATAATTTCGTAAGTTATTCCTGCAACTATAGGCATCAATACTATTCTTAATATTAATCTTTGCCAAAATCCACCCCAACCAGTTAATGAAAATAATATAACACTAACAAGCATAGTTAAAAATAAGAAATTAGTACCACACCTTGGATGTAATCTTCCAAACTTCCTTACATTTTCTACTGTAAGCTTTTCATCAGCTTCATAGCAGAAAATAGTTTTATGTTCTGCTCCATGATATTGAAATACTCTATAAATATCATCTAATTTACTTATTAAAAACATATAAGTAATTAATATAGCTATTCTTATTATAGCTTCAATTAAATTTAACGCTACTGAAGAAATTCCAGTATTTTTAAACAAAGATGCAATTGCCGTAGGAATTCCTAAAAATAGCCCAGCTGCAACTAAAAGTGAAATCATCATAGTAAAAGTAACTAATAAATCATTTGCACCTTTATCACCTAATTTTTCTTTTAACCAAATATCAAATTTTGATTCTTCCTCATCTTCTTCAAAAAAACTAGCGGAATAATTTAATGTTTTAATCCCAACTATCAATGAATCTATTAATACAACTGCTCCTCTAATAATAGGAATATTTAAAAATTTATATTTTTTTGTTATTGGCTTAGTTTTCTTTACATTTACTTCAATTTTTCCACTGGGAGTTCTTATAGCTGTAGCTAATCCTTTAGAACCTCTCATCATAACTCCCTCAATTATAGCTTGCCCTCCGACATCACACTTTTTCATAAAATCACACTCTCACCCTTTTATTGATTTTTAAATTTAAAGTAACAATGACCGCATAATGATTCATATTCAACATTATCTATATTATCTATTGCTACTTGTTCACCCTCAAATACAAATTTACCATTTATTTTTCTTCCGTTTAATATTGCTTTTTTCCCACATTTACAAATGGTTTTTAATTCTTCAATACTATGTGCTAATAATAATAATCTTGTACTTCCTTCAAATCCTTGCATTTTAAAATCTGTTCTAAGACCATAACATATAACCGGTATATCTAAACAAACTGCTATTTCAAAAAGTTGATCTATTTGGTATGCTTTAAAAAATTGCACTTCATCTACTAAAATACAATCAATTTTGTACTTTTCATCTTGCCATTTTTTCACTTCATTATATATATTTTGATCATCATTAATTAATAAGTCGACTTTTCTTTCTACACCAAGTCTAGAAACTAGTTTATCTCCACCTTTTTTATCAGTAGATGGTTTAATTAATAAAACCTTCATTCCACGCTCTTCATAATTATATGCAACCTGCATAAGATTTGTTGATTTTCCTGAATTCATCGCACCATATCTAAAATATAATTTGCTCATAATGTCTCTCCTCTTCATATGTATCTCATTCGATTATAGCATTTTAAGAAATACTTAAAAAGATGTTTTTATTTTCTGTCTATATTGACTGTATTTGTCGACTATGCTATAATTCAATAGGTCATTGCTAAGTCAATGAATGTATTTTGAAAGAGGTGAATCAAATGAAACAAGGCATACATCCAGAATACCATCACGATGCTGTGGTTAAGTGCGCATGTGGAAATACTTTCACAACTGGTTCTGTTAAAGAAGAGTTAAAAGTTGATATATGTGCTAAATGCCACCCATTCTTCACTGGTAAGCAAAAAATCGTTGATATCGGCGGTAGAGTTGACAAATTCAACAAGAAGTTCGGTCTTAACAAATAAGATTAGGTTAGAATTTATGAGAAAGAATTTTATTTTCTTTCTCATTTTTTCATTTTTAAAACAATTCATCATTTATTATAAAATTAACAAAAGAGGCTGTTACAATACTTGTATATAGCCTCTTTTTAACTAGATATATTCCAAACTACACCTTCAATGTAGTTTTTTTATTTTTTAAAAACATCACTTTTTAAGAAAGTTTGAATAAATTCTTTGTTATTTTTTGTTTTTGATAACATATTTATTAAATTTTCCGTAATATTTTCTATGTTTCCATCTCTATACATTACTTTTCTAATAGCATATGCTACTTCTTTTTCTTCATCACTTAATAATAAATCTTCTTTTCTTGTTCCTGATTTATAAATGTCAATAGCAGGGAATATTCTTCTTTCTTGTAGTCTTCTATCAAGATGAACTTCCATATTACCAGTTCCTTTAAATTCCTCGAAAATCATATCATCCATTCTTGAACCAGTTTCAACTAAAGCTGTTGCAAGTATTGTTAAACTTCCACCCTCTTCAATATTTCTTGCTGCTCCAAAGAATTTTTTAGGCATAATTAATGCTCCTGGATCCAATCCACCTGATAATGTTCTTCCAGTAGGAGTAATAGTTAAATTATATGCTCTTGATAATCTTGTTAAGCTATCTAATAATATAACTACATCCTTACCTTGCTCTACCATTCTTTTAGCTCTTTCTAATACCATCTGAGCTACTTTAGCATGATTTTGTGGTTCTTCATCAAATGTTGAGTAAATTACATCTCCATTTATAGATCTCTTCATATCTGTAACTTCTTCAGGTCTTTCATCTATTAATAAAACTATTAATTTTACATCTGGATGATTTATAGTAATATTTTGTGCAACCTTTTTTAACAAAGTGGTTTTTCCGGCTTTTGGTGGTGCCACAATTATTCCTCTTTGTCCTTTTCCTATTGGACAAATTATATCCATTAACCTAGAAGATAAATCATTTTCGTTACTAGTTTCTAAATGTAGTCTTTCATTTGGATATATTGGTGTTAATGTTTCAAAGTTCTTTCTTCCAATAGCTTTTTCTGGATTATCTCCATTAACTTTTTCTACGAATAATAGAGCTTTAAACTTTTCCCCTTCTTTAGCTTCTCTAACCTTTCCTTGAACTTCATCACCAGTTCTTAAGTTAAATCTTCTAATTTGAGAAGGAGATACATATATGTCATTCTCACCAGTTAAATAATTATTACATCTTAGAAAACCAAAGTTATTATTTTCTTGAACTTCTAAAACCCCTTTAGAAGAACCTGATTCATTTATCATAACCTTCAATCTTTCCTTTTTTTCTTCCCTTTGTTCTTCTGTCATATTATTAGCATTCTCTTTACTAGCAAAATTATTATAAGTACTATTAATACTTTCTTGTTCTTTTACCTTAGGTGCAATTTTTTCTCTTAAAACAACACCATTTTTTTCAATTGCATTAGGTGTAACCTTTACTAATTCATCTATTAATTCACTTTTCTTTAACTTACTTATGTTTTTTATTCCAAGTTCTTTAGCTTTGTTTTTTAACTCTACTAAAGTCATCTCAGAGTATATTTCTCTTGTCAAAATGACACCTCCAATAGTTTTCATTAATTTGGGATAAAAATTAGATTTACCTTAAGGTTTGATATATTTGAAATGAAACATAACCATACAAAAATAAATTATAAATTTAAAAAATAAACTTAAATTTATATATAATTATGAACTAATAATTCTTAAAATACAATAGTAACTTCTCTTTTAAGCTTATCCACTTTATATATTTTTTATAACAAACATATATTTATTATTAAAAAAAACGAAGGTAAACCCTTCGTTTTTTTACTCCTCTCCTTTTAAAGTTGCTTTTATAAATGCTTTAAATAAAGGATGTGGATTATTTGGTCTTGATTTTAATTCTGGATGGAATTGCGCTGCTACAAACCATGGATGATTTTCCACTTCTACAATCTCCACTAATCTACCATCAGGACTTGTCCCTGTAATTTTCATTCCAGCTTCAATTATTTGTTTTCTATATTCATTATTAAATTCATATCTATGTCTATGTCTTTCGTAAATTAATGCTGATTCATAAGCTTCATGAGCTTTTGAATTTTCATCTAACTTACATGGATATAATCCTAGTCTCATTGTTCCCCCTAGGTCTTCGATATCCTTTTGTTCTGGCATTAAATCTATTACTGGATATGATGTTTCTGGATTTATTTCAGAACTATTTGCATCACTATATCCTAATACATTCCTTGCATATTCAATTACAGCGGTTTGCATACCTAAACAAATTCCTAAGAAAGGTATTTTCTTTTCTCTAGCATATTTTATAGCTTCTATTTTACCTTCTACTCCTCTATCACCGAAGCCACCCGGTACAAGAATACCATCTACTCCACCTAATAATTCCTCTACGTTTTCAGCTGTAACATCTACTGCATTTACCCATTTAATATCAACGTTAGTCCCATTTGCTAATCCGCCATGACTTAACGCTTCTACAACTGATAAATATGCATCATGTAACTCAACATATTTTCCTACTAATGCAATAGTAGTATTACCTTTTAGGTTCTTCAATCTAGAAACCATATCAATCCATTCACTGTTATCAATGTCTCTACATCCTAATTCTAATTTTTCTACTACTAATCTATCTAATCCTTCTTTATGTAACATTAATGGAACTTCATATAAATGATCAGCATCTAAATTTTGAATTACACACTTTCCTTCAATATTACAGAATAATCCTATTTTATTTCTTAAATCTTCTGATATTTCCTTCTCAGATCTACAAACTATTATATCTGGTTGAATACCAATACTTCTTAATTCTTTTACTGAATGTTGAGTTGGCTTAGTTTTAAGCTCTCCTGATTTTCCTAAGAAAGGTACTAATGTAACATGTATAAAGCATACATTTTCTCTGCCTACATCATATTTTATTTGTCTTATCGCTTCAAGGAATGGTTGTGATTCAATATCTCCAACAGTTCCTCCTATTTCAGTTATTACAACATCTACATCTCTTTCTTTAGCAACCCTATACACTCTTTCTTTAATAGCATTTGTTATATGAGGTATTACTTGAACTGTTCCTCCAAGATATTCTCCTCTTCTTTCTTTTGAAATAACTGACCAGTAAATTCTACCTGATGTAACATTACTGTTTTGAGTTAAATTTTCATCTATAAATCTTTCATAATGCCCTAAATCTAAATCTGTTTCTGCACCATCATCAGTTACAAAAACTTCTCCATGTTGATATGGACTCATTGTTCCTGGATCTACATTTAAATATGGATCAAACTTTTGTATAGAAACCTTTAATCCTCTATTTTTTAATAATCTTCCTAATGAAGCTGCTGTTATTCCCTTTCCTAATCCTGATACAACTCCACCTGTAACAAAAACATATTTTGTATTCATGTATAATCCCCCAGCTCTAATTTTTTTCATTTTTATTATTGACTATTGCTTTTTATAGTGATATAATTTAAATTACCTCTCTTATTGCCTAGCGCAATAACAATCATAGATAATATAGTATCACATTAGTTTAATTTAGGCTAGTGTTTTTTATGCATTTTTTAAATTTTCTTTTATTTTTTCTTCTAATTCAAAATATTCATCTCTAAATTTCTTATTAATTAGAATCTTTTCTTCTGCAATTTTAATCTTGTAGTGTAAACTTCTATTACTTATAATCCCTAACTTTTCTTTTAAACCTTCACTATTTAAACACCTAAATTTTTTCATCAATAATACTGTTAAATATGACTTTTCCCTTTTCTTTAATAGTTTATTAAATTCCTCATAATTTACTTCGTAATATTGACATAATATCATTATTATATTTTCATATTTATTTATTTTGTTCACACCCTTTATTTTTAACATTGTATTTTCTTTAATTCTCTCCTTACACTAAACTTTTATACATATAAAAATAAGCCTCCGAAAATATATTTATTTTCAGAAGCCTATTTAAGTTAATTTACCTTGATTTTAATACTTAATTCTGTACTTATACCTTCTTGACCTTCAAGGCCTAAAACGTACTTTGAATGTATTTCTCCACCATTTTCATCTATATTTATCTTTAATTTCTTAGTATCAACATTTAAATCTAAAATTCCATAAGGAGTATTATATAGAGATACAGCCGTTACCCCTTCCTTAAACTCCATATTTGTATTTATAGATCCAACTCTCTCTAGTACCATACTATTATCTTTTATATTTAATGTAGTTGTCGTGCCATCCATTCCTGATATTTCTGATTCTTCATATATAGCCTTAAATCCTTCATCATGTATAATAAAAGTTCCTGGTGTTACAACTTCTATTGCTTCATTTGGATCAATATCTGAAAAACTCTTTACTGATATGATTGCTCTCTTCTCCATATTCTCCTCCTATTTTATAGAAATCATATATTTTTCTAACTCATTATCATTAATTGGTTCTACTTCTATATGATTGTCTAGCTTTGTTCCATATATACCAAATTTTATTTTTACTTTTTCTTCTTCTCTTCCTTTACTATATCTTGCAGCCATTCTTGCAGCTAATACCTTATCATCTTCTGTTCCGTTCTTATCTAATAAAACTAATGCTCCTGAAAAATCTGTTGCATGGAATGATAAGTATTCTTTATTTATAAGCTTCTTAATAGCTTCTGACTCTTCTTTAGTTCTAGCAACTATTATTTTATTATTATCTGATGTTCTAAAATGTCTTCCATATCTTAATAAGCTTAATTCATCTTCTTCTACTTCATCTTTAAATGTTAAAAGATCCTTTAATCTTAATGCATAATTAGGCTCAGTAAGTCTACATCCCCCTGCTGGTGATGGGTATTCTGTTATTCCCCATTTAGCAGCTAATTCCATTTGTGGCTTTCTGCTTCTACCTGAAATACCTAGTAATTTCTCTCTATCAACTAAACCATTTAACTCCATTTCAGTTGGTTCTATATTTTTAGCACATAGTGGTCTTAATATCTTATTTGCAAATCCTGATTCTTTTTTTACTATATTTAAAGCTTGTCTGTTTTGCGACATCGGTCTTTGATTTAATACTTCTCCAGTAATTATAAAATCTGCATTATGTTCTTCTAATAATTTCCCTGCATAATTCATCATCATAGCATGGCAATCTATACATGGATTCATATTTTTTCCTCTACCATGCTTAGGGTTCTTTACTAATTCAAAATGTTCTGGTGAAAAATCAACTACTATTAAAGGTATATCTATTTGTTTTGTCATTTTAATAGCACTTGCTTCACTAAAGAAATATGATCTAAAACATACTCCTACTACTTCTATACCTTGTTCTTTTATTAACTTAGCTGCTAATATACTGTCTAATCCACCTGAAACCATCGCTAATGCTTTTGTCATTTTATCCTCCTAATTATTTAAATAAATCATTAATAACTTCAACAATTTTAAATTTTACTTTAATATTCTTTGTACTATTATCTTCTTTATTTAAATCACTTGTATTTTTTTCTACTTTATTTTCTTCTTTATCTTCTTTTGGTTCAATGTTCTCAATTTCCTCTTTTAATTTTGTTGAATCAACATCACTTTTACTTTCATCAACAAAACATAATGATGGAAACATTACACACCACCAATTTTGTCCTTGTCCTGAACCTATTATAACTCTATATGCTTCATAATTTCCCTGTGGAAATATATAGTCACCATATACTTTATTAGGAAAATTTTCATATGATAACATTGTATTTACTTCATAATCATAATTATTGCTAGTAATAACTTGTCTCGCTATTTCATTAACATATTCAATATTATCTTCTAAAATCTCCTCTGCTTCTTCTAACGACTCTACTCCTTTAAGCTTTTCACTTAATGCTTCAACAACCTTATCTCTTACTTTTAATTTAAGATTTTGATCTTCTTCTGTATCGCTATTTGCTATTACATGAAATCTAATCAGCTTGTCCTTTATATCATCATAATTAAGTTCATTAAGCTCTAAACTATTATTATTTATATTATTAACTTGAGCACATCCATTCAATGTAAATATTACTAAAATTAAAACTATTATAAAATACATATATCTTTTCATAACATAACCCCTTTCTAGTAATAATTATTGACAATTTAAAGGGGTTTATTCATTTCATTATAATATTTAATTTTTTAGATAGTTCTAGTTAAAAATACTTCTCTATGATTTTCTTTCATCTTTTCGTAGCACCTTTGAGCTTTTAGCATATCATCAAAAAATGCAAAAACACTTGGCCCACTACCGCTCATCATACTTCCAACAGCGCCATATCTATTCATTTCTTCTTTTATTCTAATTAATACATTATGTTTTCTTAAAGTAACATTTTCTAGTAAATTTTTCATGTTATTTGCAACATAATATAAATCATCTTTTTCTATAGCTTCAATTAATTTTTCAGTTCTTGGATGTATTCTTGCTTTTTCTAAATCAAAAGATTTATATACTTCTTTTGTTGACACTCCAAAACTTGGTTTAACCAATACTAAGATTTTATCTTTAAACGGCTTTAGAGGTGTTATTTCCTCTCCAACTCCCTCACAAAGAGCAGTTCCTCCTTTAATGCAATAAGGTATATCAGCACCAAGGCTTAAACCCATTTCCATTAATTCTTCATCTGAAGCATTAATTTCAAAAAGCTTATTCATAAGCTTTAATACTGCTGCCCCATCAGTACTACCCCCAGCTAATCCAGCTGAAACAGGAATATTTTTTATGATGTTTATATAGACACCTTCTTTAATATTATACTTTTCTTTAAATAACATTGCCGCCTTATATGCCAAATTTCTTGAATCAGTAGGTACATAGTTTTTGTTACAATCTATAGTTATACCTTCTTTACGCTTCTCAACATATATCTCATCATATAAATCAATGTTTTGCATTATCATTCTTAATAGGTGATAACCATCCTCTTTTCTTTTTCCTACTACATCTAAGGAAATGTTTATCTTTGCATACGCCTTTATCTTCATATATTCAAATCCTTTCAACCGGAAAGTATCTATTTTAAATTGAAGTTCAGAGCCAAAAACCCTGAACTTCATAAAATATATTATATATATTATTTTTACTATAGTAAATATGTCATTGTTGTATTCTTTAAATTGAATTAGCAACATTACCTAGATTTTCATCATCAGATTGATTAGTTTTTATAAAATCTAATAATGGTTGTAATTTTTCAAAAAATACAATTATAGTATCTCCCGGAATCGATTCATTAAATGCAACTTCTAAAGCTTTCACTTCATCTAGTATAATTCGTGCTTTAATATTATTCTTACTTTCTAAAACACCTTGATTAATTACTTCAGCAACTTCTCCTATATTTTTTCCACGTCTATCTTTATCTTCTTTAATTATTATTTTATCAAGATAGTTAGCACTTATTTTACCAATCTCTTTAGCAACATAATTTCCTCTATCACCTGGTACACCTATTATACCAGTTATTTTTCCGTTAGTAATATATCTCAATGTAGGTAGTACTTTTTTATACCCTTCTATATTATGACCATAATCTAAAATAATTTTAACCCCATTGCAATTATAAATATTAAATCTTCCTGTGTTTTCATTTGAATTAAAATTACTAAGTCCTATTTTTATCATTGCATAATCTACTTTCAATGCTACTAGCGCAGCACAAGCAGCCATTGCATTTTCAACATTAAATTCTAAAGTTCCATTTAATGTAATAGGTATATTTTTTACACTAATTATTTTATATTCTTTTCCAAAATTTTTAACACATATATAATCATCTTTTAAATATACTGCTATACTATTTTTAGATTCATTATTTATTATTAATTCGTTATTATAATCCTTTGAAAAATAAATTATATTCGCATTGATTCTACTTATTATCTTTTTACTCCATTCATCATCTGCATTTATTACAACATAACCATCTTCTTTAACAGCTTCTGCTACTAAAGATTTCACCATACATAAATCTTCCATTGTATTAACTCTATTTAACCCTAAGTGATCTTCAGTAATATTGGTTATTACTGCAACATCAGCCAAATCATAAGCTAATCCTTTCCTTATTATACCACCTCTTGCCGTTTCTAAAACAGCTACGTCAACATCTTTATTAAACAATACACACTTTGCACTTTCAAATCCAGTATCATCACCATTATCTATACATGCTCCATTTATATAAATACCATCTGTACTAGTCATTCCAACACAATATCCCATTTTTGATAATGTACTATTTATAATCCTTGTAGTTGTAGTTTTTCCATTTGTGCCTGTAATTGAAATAACAGGTATATTCTTAGGATTATTATTATACATCATATTAACTATTTCAATTCCAACATTTCTTTTCTTTCCAATAGCAGGATATGAATGCATTCTTAATCCTGGTGCTGCATTAACTTCTATTATCGCACCTTCTTCAAGTAATGATTTTTTAATACTCTTTGTGCAAATATCTACACCACAAATATCTAATCCAATAGCCTTAGCTGCTCTTATACATATTTCTTTATTTTCCTCTGAAATATCATCAGTACAATCAACAGCTATTCCACCTGTTGATAAGTTTGAATTTTGTCTTAAAATTAGCTTTTTACCTTTTTCTAAAATTGAATTTATTCCATAATTATTTATATTTAAATTTCTAATAACTTCATCATCTATTTTAATTTTAGTAAGTGGCTTTTCATGATCTTCGCCTCTTCTTTCATCACTGTTCAAATCATTTATAAGCTGATTTATTGATTTTATTCCATCACCTATAATATATGGTGGAATTCTCTTTGATACAGCAACAACTTTATTATTTATAACACATACTCTATAGTCATCGCCTTCGTAATATTTTTCTATTATTATATCCTTATATTTTTTAGTTAACTTCTGATAAGAATCCACCAATTCTTTATCAGTTTTTATCTTTAGTATTACATCTCTACCCTTACTTCCAAACTCAGGTTTTAATACAACCGGATATTCTAAGTTTTCTGCAGCTTTTAATAACCCTATAATATTACTTACCTTCTCCCCCCTAGAAATAGGCAGGTTCTGTATTCTAAGTATTTCTTTAGTAAGTAATTTATCACAAGAAATATCAGCTGCAACACAACTAGTTGAGTTACTAATAGCTGATTCTATTATTCTACCTTGTTTTCCATATCCAATTTGATAAAATCCACTATTCCCAATTTTCAAAATAGGCATACCAACTTTTTGCGCAGCATTACAAATTTCAAATGAACTAGGTCCTATTAGTTCCTCATTTAATATATTTTTTATTACGTTAAGTCTGTCATCAAATAATATATTTTTATTTTCTATAAATGAATTAATAATATCTACAGCAAGCCTCCCTATCTCAAGTCCTGCTCTTGGATACTCATATTGAAATACAACAATATATTTATCACCTTCAATTTCTCTAGCTTTTCCATAAGCTATATCCATTCCGAGAATATTATGCATGGCAATAATCATATGCTCGCAAATATGTGCAAGATATGTTCCTTCTTTTAATCGCTTAACAAATCCGCCTTCTTCATCTATACCACATCTGTGTGTATATAATATTGGAAGTAACTTCACTAATTTTTCATTAAATCCTTTAATGTCTTTGCTTGGTATTTCCGAATATCCCTCCAAATCAACGTCTAACACTATACATTTCTTATGTGAATGAATATTTCTACCATCATAAACAGTACTATCTATGATTTTCATAAAAATCCTTATCCTCCTCAAAAGGTACCTTTTTTAATAGATTAAATCTATTTCCTTCTTTTAATACATGCAGTTTAACATTAAACATGCTGAGTACTTCTTCGCTATATTGTTCTGAAACATTACTATAATCAATACAGCTTCCATCAATAAAATATACCGCTCCCGAGCCAATTACTTCTGCTGTTCCTTTATCACTTACTAATATTGCAGTATCTTCATCTATACCTATTCCTAATACTTCGGGATTCTGAGCAATTGCAGTAAGCAATCTTCCTATTCTTCCTCTTTGAGCAAAATGCTGATCTATTATTATATTTTTTACTAGACCTAATCCTGGTGACATTTTTAATGTGCATTTATGTGGTGATTCTTCATCATTTCCTTCTACAATCATTGTATCGCTCATAACAGAAGCCCCTGCTGATGTTCCTGCAATAATACCACCATTAATACATAATTCTTTAATAGCATCATACACTGGACTTCCTCCTATCATACTAGTTATCCTTAATTGGTCTCCACCTGTAAAAAATAATAAATCTGCTTCCTTAATTAAATCAATATTCTCTTTCTCAAAAGCCTCTTCTCTCACACTTATATCTAATTTTTCAATGTTTTTTATACCTAAATTATTAAATATAGTTTTATAATTCTCATAGCTTTTTTCAGGGTATTCTGTTGCTATAGTTGCTATTAGCATTTTGTCTTTATTGGGATCAATATATTTTGCTACCCTTTTTAGTATCTCTTTCTTTCCCTTCTTATCTTCAGCTCCGCCAATTATAATTAAATTGCCACTTATTTTTTCACTCAAATTATCACCTCATATCATGTATTTCTTATTTTATCCAATACAACAAAATATATTCATATAGAAAAAGGCCATTACATCAAGCTGTAATGGCCTATAACTTAAATAATATTAAAATTTACATTTGCCAGGTATTATTATCTTCTTTCCTTCAACTAATGCCTCTGGACTTTCTAATTCGTTAATTTTAATCAATGAATCCATTGTAGTATTATATTTCTTAGCTAATTCCCATAATGTATCACCACTAGTAACAACGTATATTGTTACTGATGCCTTTTTACATTCTTTCTCTGCTTCTCCTTCTTGAATATCAACTATCCATTCCTTTTCAATCTTATAGTAAGCTTTAGCTAATAGTGATAATGTTGCTCTTATTCCTATTGTATTAGCTTCAACAGTTCCATCTAAATTTTCCAACTTAACTTTACAGATAGCACTCATATCAGGTTTAATACCCTTTAAATCAATTACTGATGTAAATGGAATCTCTCCACTACACATATCTAACTTACATTCCTCTTCTGCCACCTTATAAAGAACTTGTACTTTTACTATACCTTCAATCTTAACCTTATCATCTTCAATAGAAGTTTCAGTAATTAAAGGACAACCGCCTGTCCAAACTACACAAGAAATTTTTTCATCCTCGTTTTTTGGATATAAATTATCTTTTATTATTAATTCTGATGGTACTACTCCTTGCACTATTCCAATATCATATTTTTTCTTTGTTAATTCAATTGATTGTGTTGGTGAATATGCATCTTTAATAACATCAATTATTTCTTTAGATATAACCTTAACAGTTCCTTTTACATTAAACTCAACATTAATAACTCTATTCTCGCCTAAATCATCTGCTGTTATTATACTATCTGAATTTACTATTTCCATTTGATTAGTCGCAATCATATCGCCATTAACTCCAATAGCCTCTTCCTCTTTAGATAAATAAACATCATCTTGTAGTAAGAAAATATCATTTTCTTCTTTACCTCTACATAAAACCTCTATCTTACAATAGCAACCAAAGTAAATTTTACCTTCGCCAAGCTTTACTTCTTTTTTATGCAAATTCAATGAAGATGCTAATATTTCTTCAATCTCAGGCTTATCCATTGTTACTTTAATCATAGATTTGCCCATTATCTCTATTTCTTTTTCACATTTCAATTGGTTTATTTCTTCACTTTTTCTCTTAATTTGTATATCATCTCTACCTTCTATTTCCTTTACAAATTCAAATTCGCAAATTTTATACAATAGCCATTTTGTTGTTCTTATTCCGTCAATAGCAATCTTACGTTCATTCATTATACTAGCTTGAATATGTTCTATTATGCACTCTACTTCACAAATGACTTTATGTTCTTCAGCATTAATATCAAGATAGTCAGCGAATTTTTCTGATAAACAAACAGAATTTATACTAGTTACCTTACTTTCATCTTCAGATAAGTACATGACAGAATAATTAATTTGACCTTCTATCATTATTTTGTCTGCTAGTATTTCTTTGTTAGTAATAGTTGCCTTTGCTTCTATTCCTAAAATTTGATGAACATCTGGATGTGAGTCCTTTATTAAATATTCACCTTTTAATACATTATTAGTAGAGCTTTCTCTTATTAGTTGTTCATTTTGAACACTTTCTTTAATAACATCTATCTGAGACATCCTATCCCTCCTCCATAGTATATACCTACTATAATTTATATTCTCTAAATATATATTTATTCTAATATAGGCAAACTGTTTACTAATTTTTAAATAATAAATTTATCTTTTTAATTAATAAATTCATCATACTTTTCTAAACCTTATTATTTTTTTCCATTTATTAGTTTAAATTGTCGAAATTTAGTGTCAAAATAAAAAAGTTTTATTTTTTTTTAAATAAATTGTTGACTTTATTATAAATATGTCATATTATAAAGATGGTTATTGACCATATAACCTCTCATAAATTCTCAATACCCTTTTATACCATAGTTGAAAGATGGATACCCGCCATCTTTCTTTTTTTATTCTTATATATGTATATTAATATAATTGTATTTTTAGAAATAAAATGCATTTTTTTTTGTTTAAATTTAATTTAACAAAAATAAGAGCTTCGAAAAAATTCGAAGCTCTTACTTATACCGCATAATATAAAGATACAGTTTTAGTTAAAACATCTGAATAACTATAAGTTACAGTCCTTTGGTTGTCATTATCTAACCTTACAACAAAAATACTTGGATGAACACTTTCTATTACTCCATCATTTACTAGTATTTTTTTTCTTCCACCATTGGCTTTTAAAGTTACTTTTTCACCTACGTGGTTTTCTATGTCTCTTCTTATGTTGGCTAATGTTTTATTTCCTTCCATATGACCACCATCTTTCTAACTATATTATAAAACTTTTTAGCACTTTTGTCAAATAAAACCAATTATTTTATCACCTTACGGTGTTTTTGTCAATGTAAACTTTTACCTTTATATATTTATCATTTTATCCATTAATTATTATTGCTTTTTTTACAGTTTTTTATTCATTATTATTAAATTATCAATAAATATTTGAGGGGCAAATGCCATGAAAATATCATATTATAGATTGAAATGATGTATTAGTTAGGAGAATAAAATGGTAATAGGCGATACTGTTGTAAGAAAATCCTATGATAAGGATATAACTTTTAAAATTATCGATATAAAAGAAATAGATGGTAAAATAGTATATATACTTAAAGGTATAAGCATAAGAATAATTGCTGATTCACCTGAAGATGATTTAGAACATGTTGATGTTAATTTTATTGGTGAAAAAGAGAAAATATTAAATAGCAGAGTTAATGACGCAATTAAAAAGGCTGTAAATACCCGTGGATATAGGCATGATATATCACAATTCACACGTAGCAGTAAATCTCAAAAAAAAGCACCCAATAATGAATTAATTTTCGGGCGCCCTGGAAAAATTCTTCATATCGATGGTGATAAAGACTATTTAGAGACATGCTTGAAAGTTTATAAACAACTTTCTTTAGATGCTGTTGGTAGAGCTATTTCAGAAAAAGATCAAGCTACGAAAGTTGTTGATTTAGTTAAAGAAGTTAAACCAGATATTGTAGTTTTAACTGGACATGATAGTGTATTAAAAACAAGTGATGATTACTTAGATTTAAATAATTATAGAAATTCAAAATATTATATAGATGCTGTCAAGGCACTTAGAAATTATAATTCTAGTTATGATGAATTAGTTATTTTTGCAGGTGCTTGTCAATCTTGCTATGAATGCCTATTAGATGCTGGTGCTAATTTTGCTAGTTCCCCTAGTAGAGTGTTAATTCATTGTTTAGATCCTGTTTTTGTATGCGAAAAAATAGCTTATACTAACATTGATTCTGTAGTTTCAATAACAAATATAGTTGAAAATACAATCACAGGTATAAAAGGCATCGGTGGACTTCAAACTCGTGGAAAATATCGTGAAGGCTATCCTAAATCACCATACATTTAATATAGTTAATAGTTAAATAAGAAACTTCTATTAGAGTTTCTTATTTTTTTAATTCAGCTTAGCTAAATTTATTCATTAACTATTAACTAAACAAAATGTTGATTCTCAGTATTTTAAAAGCCAGCTTTAAAGCCGGCTTTTAAATTGTGTTATATTTCTTTTTAAACTCATCTAAGAATTTTAAATACTCATCTTTTTCGTTAATTATACTTTCTAATTTACTATCAAAGGTATTTTGTCCCCAATTTACTTCGTTATAATAATATCTATTAGCTAACCTCCAATACCTTTGTGGAAATTGTAAGTATGCATATAAGACATTATATTCACATTCATCTAACTTCGAAATACTATTATAGGAATCAATAATTGCATCTGCAAAATCTATGTTCCAATTGTTTCTCTTTAAAACTTTTATCATAAAGTTTGAAATATCAAATGTTCTTACTTCCCTCTTGCAATAATCAAAATCTATTACACTAACAGAATTATCATTACCTAAAATAATATTGTGATAAGTATAATCATGATGGCAGAAACTCTTTTCCTGTTCTGCAATTTCACATAATTTAATATATTCAGATGAATTTAAAGTATTTAGTGCCTTCTTTCCAATTTCCTTATAAAACTCCATTGACTTTAAGTATAATAAATCAAAGTCACTCTTCCTATTTTTTTTCCTTATCATATCACGCATCTTATCTAATGATTTAATTCTTTTCTCCATAAGGCTTGGCCATCTTCCTAAATCACTCTTTAATTTTGAGTTTTCAGGAGGGTCATATCCTTTTGATGCTTCATGTAATTTTGCTAAAGTCTGTGCTGCAATTTTAACTTCTTCTATGTTATGGAAGTCACATTCTCTTCCTTCTAGCCACTCTGATAAGGTATATAAATCTTCATTAACTAGTGCATATGGTTCACCATCTATATTTAAAAAATACCTATCTACATTATCAAATCCATTTTTTATTAGATGTTCTTTTGCACCATAAACAAACAAAAGTTTTTGTGGCCCATAATTGATTTTTTTAAGACATCGTTCACCTTTATTGGTTTTAATATAATAGATACCTTTATTTGCTTTTATTATATCTATTTTTATTTGAAACTGTCTTTCTATTTCAAATTCTCTCATCATATTCCTCACCCCCTTTATATTTATATGTACATATATCTACTTTTATTAACATTTTTAAATTATTATAATATAATAAATTATAACTATTTTGAAAGGATTAAATCATGAAGATTGGTATCGATGGAAGAGCCGCAAAATGGTATAGGGGAACAGGTATAGGAACCTACACTTATCAGCTTATTACCAATTTAAGCAAATATGACAATTTAAATCATTATCTTACCTTCATCCCAGAAGATTCTGATTTAAATCTTAAAGATAATTTCTCTATAGAATATACAAAAGACTCCTCTAACAATAATTTTTGGGATGATGTAAAAGTTCCTAATTTACTTGAAAATTTTAATATGGAGCTATATCACGTTCCTCAAAATGGTGTAGGCCTTTCTGGCAATGTTAATTGTCCTAAGACCATTACCTTGCATGATATAATTCCACTAAGAATGCCCCAAACTGTTAGTGACCGTTATTTAAGAATATTCAATGAAGAAATGCCAAAAATATTAGATAACTGCGATGGCATAATTACAGTTTCAGAGTTTTCAAAGCTTGATATAGCTGAAGAATTTAACTTTCCAAAGGAAAAAATTTTTGTAACTCATCTTGCCGCTGAAGATATTTATAGACCAATTGATAGAGCTTATTGTAAAAAATTTATTAAGGATAATTACAAAATAGCTGATAACTTTATTTTGTATGTTGGCGGATATAGCCCTAGAAAAAATATAATTGGCATTTTGGAGGCATTTTCTCTTTTAAAAGATAATTTAAAAGAAGATTTAAAGATTGTAATAACAGGTAAAAAGGGAATATCATACGAAATCTATAAAAATAAAGCAATAGAATTAGGTATCTCTAATTCAGTAATATTTACTGATTTTATTCCATTAAATGATTTACCTATTTTTTATAATGCCTGTGAATTTTTAGTATATCCTTCATTTTATGAGGGATTTGGTCTACCACCACTTGAAGCAATGGCTTGTGGAGTACCAGTAATAGCTTCTAATGTCACTTCACTTCCAGAAGTATGCAGGAATTCAGCTATACTTATAGATCCTAATGATATTGATGAACTTTGCTATTCAATGGAACGTGTATTGACTGATAGCTTCTTAAAATTGACTATGATTGAAAGAGGTTTGTCTACTAGTAATAATTATTCTTGGAAAAATACAGCCTTAAACACTATAAAGGCTTATGAAAGCATAATAAACTTCTAATGCTTATTTTTATAAAGTAATATATAAAGTAAGGACTATGCTAACGCATAGCCCTTTAATTTTATTCTAAATTTTCATTTAAACATCTTAACAATTCAGTTCTAAAAATATCATTTTCAATCTTATCTCTAAATCTACTAATAAATACCTCTTCATCCCAAGACTTTTGTTTCAAATAATAATCCATTGAAATATTTATAAAATCTCTTGGATAATTTAGTAATGCAGAAACTACTTTTTTCTCTTTAACTGATATTTCAAAAATTTCATTATAATCATTTATTATTTTAACTAGTATATCTTTATTGTAAGCATAGTTTTTTATAACCTTAACAATATAATTATATATATCTAACACCTTAATGCCTAATTTGCAATAATCAAAATCAATTATATTTATTTCATTATCCTCTATTATAAAATTATGATGAGCCAAATCTAAATGACACAATACATAATTATCTTTTTTAGCATATAACTCATTATATGGCCCTTCAGTCAGTAGATTAATACATTTATTTAAATCATTTTTTGCTTTTGATACATTCTTTAAAAACATTAAATCAAATTCATTTTTATAATTAAATTTACTAACCACTCTTTCAATCTCTGTTATAATACATAAATCATTTAAAAATTCATAAATTAAATTTTTTGCTCCATTTAAATTAACTTCTTTTTCATTTAAATCATTAATTATCCCTTCTGATGCTTTATGGAAATTAGCTAAAGACTTTGTACACCATTCAACTTCAATTGGATTTGTAAATGTAGCCTCTCTTCCATCTATCATATCTAATAATACAAAAGATTTTCCATGCCACTTAGTGATTATTTTTCCCTTTGAATTAGTGCAATATTGAAGTATATACTTATCTTTTTCTTTGATTATATTTAAAGCTTTATTTATAAATTCAACTCTTTCTTCCGATGAGTTAATTCTTTTTAATATTTTTTTACCCTTATCGGTAAAAATTACAAATACTTTTCTTAATGGAATAATATCATATACTTCTACACCTAGTTCTTTAAAAAATTCCTCACTTAGGTCATAGCTACACAATATCTTTTTATCTATATATCTAAATTTATTCATTTTGTTCCTCCATTCATAAAAGCTCAATACCATCTATACTTTGAGACATATTAATCTCCTTTGCCCATTCATCATCAGTGAATCGTTCTCTATCGTACCTTAGTTTTGATAATACTTTTATTGACTCTACAGGATAATTTGCCAGTACTTTCATATAATCTATACTTTCACTTTTTAAATTAGACTCTTCTGCAAACTTATTTATTATATGAACAATATCACCACTATACCCCCTTCTTTTTAACCTTTTTATATAACTATAGCAATCATGTTCAATCATATTATATGAGATATATCTTATTGTTCTTATACAAATTGCCATTCCCTCTTTTTTTAGATTTCCTTCATCTACTCTTCCTAAGCAAACCTCATAATTATTCATACTCCTTACTATTATTTTTAAGTATTCATCCTCATCTAATGTATCTAAAGATTTGTTAGCTCTATCTAAAATTTTATTTCCTTCCTCAATAATAAAGTAATCTAAATCGCTTTTAGACATTTTTTCCTCAAACAACTTTAACATTTTAGAAGTTTTTTTTGCTTGTACAATAAATGTTTCTATTTCATGTCCAATTGAACTTTCTATTCTAGGAATTATATATGATTTTTTACCCATCATTATTTTTTGAATTTCCACCATTAATGCTATTTGATAGTCAATATCCCACATATATTTTTTCTTACTACCCTTAGGAAAGTTTTCCTCTCCAACGATAATACCATTCCCATTTAAAAATTCTATTATATCCAAATATCATCCACCTCTTTATTTGAAATATGACTCTAAGAATTCTTCCCTATATTCAACATCTTCTAAATATTTGTTTATTTTCTCTTCAAAAAAATCTTCTCCCCAAGGTTGTTGCTCCCAATAATACTGAATACCTATTTGCCAAAATGTTTGTGGAAATTTTATAAAATCACCTATTAATTTAAATTCATCTTCATATAATCCATTACTTTTACAGTAATTTTTAATAATTAAATCAGCTTTATCCTTACTCCACTTAGCCCCTTTCATAGCTCTAATTAATAATGATGCTAAATCATGTAAATGCGAATCTAAAATGCAATAATCAAAATCAATAATATTCAATTCATTTTTATCATCAACCAATATATTATGGTGGGCATAATCGTGATGACAAAATCCCATCTTCATTACTTCTTTATCCATTATTTCAATATATTTATGCTTCTTTAAATTATCTATTGCTTTTTTTCCTCTCTCTATTTCTGCTTCTATATTATTTAAATAAATACAATCAAATTTTGACTTATATGCTTTTTGATTTATTCTATTTTTAAAATCTAATATTTCATTGCATCGTGTATTAAATACATTAATCCATGAATACCATCCTATTCGTGGTCTCATATTGTTATTTATATTAAAACCTGTACTACGGGTATGAAGCTCTCCTAGCTTTTCAGCAACTTTTGATAATTCAATAGGGTTATCATAATTGCTTACTCTAGATGGTATCCATTCTGTTAAATAAGCATAGCTATTTTCCAATTTAATATACTTTGTTCCATCTTTGTTGTTTAATATTTGGGGTATTTTATGAAATTCTCTTTTTTGAAGATGTTCTATTGCAGATAAAATAAAATAGAAGTGTGGAAAATCATACTTTATTATCTTTATAGCATAATTAGTATTTTCAGTTTCTAATCTATAACTATTTTTTACTTTCTCTATAGCTAGCACCTTAATATCATAATTAGATTCTATAGATTCTTTTAAATTTTCCTTATTCATCGCTTACTCCTAAAGCTTTCTTCTTTGTATTATATGAAATTTTATATTTCATTGTGTTTACTATCACATAAATTACTTTAATTTAATATTTATAATATTATAGGTTTTTTTAGGAGGCGTTATGCTTTGAAATTATCAATAGATGCTAGAGGGATTAATTTATATAAAGGTTCTGGTATAGGTACTTACACAGAAAATCTTCTCAGAGAGCTTCTTAATATAGATCAAAAAAATACTTATTCTATTTTTTGGGCTGGTGAAAATTATGGAGAGTTTAAAAGGGATAATTCAAAAATAATTTTTACTTCAAAAAAGCATGGAACATTTTATGAAGATTATTACTATCCAAGTTATATTGAAGAAAATAGCATAGATTTACATCATATACCCCAAAACGGAATTGGATTAAATACATCATATACTTCACCTGTAATAGTTACAATACATGATTTAATCCCTTATATATTACCTGAAACTGTTGGTAGAGGATACTTAGAAAGATTTCTTAGGGATATGCCCCTAATAATTAATAATTCTAAAGCAATCTTAACTGTATCCGAATATTCAAAAAAAGATATCTTAAAATTCTTTCCTTCAGTTAATGAGGATAAAATATTTGTTACTCCTTTAGCAGCAAATTCAACTTATAAACCTTTAGATAAACAAGTTTGTATTGATTATATAAAAAATAAATATCATATTTCTTCACCTTTTTTATTATATATAGGTGGTTTTAGTACTAGAAAAAATGTCAAAGAACTTATATTATCATTTAACAGCATATATAAATCTCTAAATAAAGATTATAAACTTGTATTATGTGGGTCTGTCCGTGATGAAGGTGCTAAACTACAAGATTTATGTAAAGAACTTTACATTGATGACAAAGTAATATTTACTGGATTTGTAGTCGATGATGACTTACCTTACTTTTATAATGCATGCGAGTTATTTATTTATCCTTCACTTTATGAAGGCTTCGGCCTTCCACCACTTGAAGCAATGAGCTGTGGTACTCCTGTTATAACATCCAATTTAACATCAATACCAGAAGTTACTTCTGATGCTGCAATCTTAATTAATCCAAATAATAAAGATGAACTAGCTTCTTCAATGCTTCAATTATTAAATTCTTATGATTCATTAATTGAATATGGTGAAAAAGGTTATAAAAACAGCTTAAACTTCACTTGGAAAAACACTGCTATTTCTACATTAAAAGCTTATGAAAGCATTTTAAAGTAAAATAAATAGACCATGTAGTCTTATTAAGCCACATGGTCTATTTATTCATAATTAATTTGTTGTTGATTCTGAAGATGATGTTGATGATGTTGATGTTAATGTTATAGTAGTATTTTTAGTTTTACCATCTCTAATAAATTCAATATTAATAGTATCTCCTTCTTCTTTAGAGTTTTTAATTTCTTGTAACTCTTCGAATGTCTTTATTCTAGTTCTATCTGCTTTAACTATTAAATCACCACTCTTTAATCCTGCTTTTTCAGCTGGTGAATATTCGTTAACTTCTACAACATATAAACCTTCTTCTAAATTTAATTGTTTAGCTAAAGGTTCATCAACTACCCTAATTGAAACACCTAAATTTAATATTGGTTTAGATAATGAATCTATTTTATCTTTAACATCATTAATTGGAATTGCAAATCCAATACCTTCTGCTCCATCACTAGCTTTTAATGTATTAATTCCAATAACTTCGCCTTTAGTGTTTATTAATGGTCCACCACTATTACCTGAATTAATAGCTGTATCTGTTTGAATTAAGTTACTGCTAACACCTGATTCAGTTTCAACACTTCTATTTAATGCACTTATTATTCCTTTTGTTAATGTTGATGATAATTCTTTTGATAGTGGATTACCAATTGCTAATACTTCTTCACCTGGTTGTAATGCATCTGAATCTCCTAATTCTACTACTCCAGGAACTTCTATATCATCATTAATTTTTATCATAGCTACGTCTTGATCAGCATCATAATTTACTACTGAAGCAGTAACTTCCCTACCATCACTTAATGTTACTGTAACTTCTTTTGCTCCATCAATTACATGATAGTTTGTTAAAATATACCCATCTTCATTAATTATAAATCCTGATCCCATACCCTCAGTTTCTTGTTGAAACCAACCATTAACACTTTGAATTGATTTTGTTGATACCATAACAACTGCAGGTGCTACTTTCTTATATATATCTGCTGCTGATAATGCTGTATTATCTGTTGCAAATGATACTGGATCTGTCACCACACTATTATTTGATTTAGTACTATTATTGCCTTTATCTGCTATAACGTAAGTAATTCCTGAACCAACTACTCCTCCAAATAAAGAACAAATAAGAGCTATTGCAATATATTTAGCAAATCCGTTTCCATTTCCTCTCTTTTTTTTACTATTCTTTTTTTTATGTTGTTCTTCAAAGTTGTTTTTTACTTCTCCTTCCTCAACTATATGTGCTTCACTATATGCAGCGTCATAAATATTCTCATTATCCATATATACTAACTCCTTTAATTTATATTTAATTTATTTTTCATTTATTTGATACTTATAATATAACCACTGTATGTGTCAAATATATGACAAATAGTAAATATTATATTACTTAATAAATTAAGTTACTTTTAGAAAAAAAATAAAGCCGATAAAAATCGGCTTTATTTTTTAGCTTTATTTTTTATTATTTGCTTTATTTGCTGTTTCAATTTCTTGTAGTTTTTTAACTGTTTGTCTTATAGCCAACAAAACATTATCTTTATCATTTAATGGTAAATAGTCTTTTTCACAGCTAGTTACATGTACATCAGTTAATTCTTCACTTCCTAAGCTCTTTAGTGGATCATTTTCATCTCTAGTCAATAAATAATATGGTATATCAGAAAATATTCCATCAACTTGACTATGGCTTGTGCCATTTAATATATTTTTAAGCTCATTATAAACCGCAGTGGTATACTTTGATTTAGTTCTTAAAGTTAAAAATTCATCTTTATTCTTATCTAAAAGTCCTGATTCATAATCCTCTAAATTAATATCTAAATTTAATTTATCTAATAACATTGTAAGTCCACATTTTGAACCTATCTTTTCAATACTTCTTCGTATTTTAGTTAATATCTGACTTTGTTTATACTCTTTCGTTTGAATAACCTCTTCATTAATAGGATCAATCATTATTGCCGCTGCAACCGAATCTTTAAATTGCTCTGCAAAACTTGTTAATACCAAAGAGCCATACCCTTCACCTACAATGATATATGGTCCAGAAAGTCCAGCTTTTCTTAATAATATCTTTAAATCTCTAGCTTGCTCTTCTGGCGTTCTTCCTGATGATGATATATCACTATATCCATATCCCTGTCTGTTATAAACAAAAGTCCTAATACTATCATTTTCTTTTAACTCTTCTACAATAGATGTCCATTCTTCTAAAGTAGTTCCAATATCACCATCAAAAATAATAGTATAGCTACCTTCCCCTTCAATTCTATAATCCATTCTTAATTCATCTACTGTAGTATAATTTACTCTTTTCTTTAATCTTTCCCCATCGATAAAGTCAACTATATTTTGAGTAACAATCCCAATAATTAAAATAGCAACTATTGTAATAACTACAATTTTAAATTTTTCTTTAGGACTCCTATGCTTTTTCATACTTACTTTACGTACCCCATTTGAATACGGTAAAAAATTCATTGCTTTCTCTCCCCATACATCCTTAACTTATATTTTTTTATAAATATATTTAAGTTTTTTAAGTATATGTATCCCTCTACAAATCGTATACTTAAATCTACATAATTACAATTTTAAATTTGGTTTAGCATTTAAATTTAAATCGCTAATTTTACCATTAATAAAATTAAAATAAGCTGCACTTCCTATCATGGCTGCATTATCTGTACATAAAATTGGAGCTGGGAATAAAACCTCTATTCCTCTCTTTGAAGCAGCATTAGTTAGTGTTTCTCTTAATGTTGAATTAGAAGCAACTCCACCAGCAATTGCAATAGTTTTTACATTTTTCTTTTTACATGTTAATAAAACATTATCCTTTAATACATCAACTACTGCTTGTTGGAATGATGCTGCAACATCAGCCTTATTAACTTCAATATTTTGCATTTTACATTTATTTAAATAATTAAGTACTGCAGATTTTACACCACTAAATGAAAAATCTAATGTTTCTTCATGGAAATTAGCCTTAGGGAATACTATCGCCTTTGGATTTCCTTCCTTTGCTAATTTATCAATTTTAGGCCCACCTGGATATCCAAGTCCTAAAGCTCTTGCAACCTTATCATATGCTTCACCTGCTGCATCATCTCTTGTTTGACCTATTACTTCATACTTTCCATAATCTTTAACATGAACTATAAAAGTATGCCCACCTGAAACTACTAAAGAAACAAAAGGTGGTTTTAAGTCTTTATGTTGTATGTAATTTGCGCAAATATGCCCTTCAATATGATTTACTCCTACTAAAGGCTTCTTGCTTGAAAATGCTAACCCCTTTGCAAATTGTAAGCCAACTAATAAGGCTCCAACTAATCCTGGTCCATATGTAACACCAATTGCATCAATTTTATCTAAAGTAATATTAGCCTCTAGTAAAGCTTCTTCAACAACTCCACTAACAGCTTCTATATGCATTCTTGAAGCAACTTCAGGAACTACTCCCCCATACTTTTCATGTGTGCTTATTTGTGAAGCAATTACATTTGACAGTACTTCCCTTCCGTTTACTACAACTGCTGCTGAAGTTTCATCACAACTTGATTCTATAGCTAAAATATATTTATCTTCCATCTATTTTTACCTCTTCTTTATTTACTGAATAATACCAATCTGTATTATATCGTAATCGTATTACATAATCAAATTATTACTTGTTAATATAAATTCTCTCATGTATAGTTGAAATATAATAAATACTTATTTGTAGATTTAATACTAATGAGTATTATATACTTTTCAAAAAAAATATTCATTATTTTTTATTTCTTTTTATGGATTTTTAAGGATTTTTTAATAATTATTTTTCATTTCAATTATCCATTAATAATTATTAACATCTTTTATATTATATACACTTTACTCTAAGAAATTTTAGGAGAATTATATATGAAACCTTATGCAAAAGTAATAGTTTTAGGGTCGCCTATTACTAAATCAAATTTCAAATTACATAATAAAGATGGTAGAGCTATTTTACCTTACAATACTGGAAAATCTCACGATAAATATGCTCTTTATGAAGAAGAAATAGCTTATTATGCAAGAAGTCAAAATCCAGAAATAATATTAGAAGAATCACTTATAGCAGTATTAAAAGTTTATTATAAAAGTGAAAAGCGTCATCCTGATACTGCAAATATAACTAAAAGTATATTTGATGGAATCGAGAAAAGTGGACTTATAGTCAATGATGCTCAAATTCGTAGAATAATAGTTGAAGAATTTTATGATAAAGAGAACCCAAGATTTGAACTAGAGCTTTTTGGTGAAAGTACATTTTCAATCTCATATTCAATTATAGAAAAAGATATATGTGATGAAAAAAGATTATATTCTTCATTAAAAAAATCAATAAAATCTACTGAAATTCCAAAGAATAAAAGCAAATTAAATAACTCATCTTCTTCAAAAGAGAAGTTATCTTCAACAAAGAAATGTTCTATTTGCAATTGTATTTTAAAAGAAAATAATTTTGTTACTGCTGATAAAGGCAAAACTCTTATTTGTAAAAATTGCTTTAATAAATTATTTTAAAGGAGGTCATTTACTTATGAAAAAATATGTATTTCTAGGAGATAGTTTAATTTATGGTTACGGAGTGAAGCCTAAAGATAATTGGGTTTATAAATTACAGACTAAATATAATTTATCTTTATATAACAAAGGTGTAAATGGCAGTACCACTACCGATATGCTTGTTAGATTTCAAAAAGATGTGCTTGATTTGAATCCTACTGATTTATTTATTATGGGCGGTACAAATGATTTACTTTCTAACAGAAGTGTCCAATCTATTGCTAATAATATTGAATTAATGATTAAGGATTCATTAAAAGAAAATATAAATGTAATTATAGGATTTCCCCCAAATATAATACCAAATTTAGCAAATAAACTTTTTATGAAATGCGATACTTATGATTACTGCCAAGATAGTTTACCACTTTTAAAAGAAGCTTTACTTAATTTATGTAATAAATACTCACTAAACTATGTTGATTTTTATTCTGCTACAATAAATGCTAGTGAACATGAAGAACTATACGTTGATGGTATTCACCTTAGTCCTAAAGGTCAAGACTTACTAGTAAAAACAGCTGAAATTAAACTTAACTAATTAAATTAATAATTTGTAAAGTAACAATAATATCAACTTCAATCTATAATAAAATAACTATAATAAGATATCAAATTTTAAGTGACAAGTTAAGGACTAAATTCAGCTTAAGCTGAATTTAGATAAATACTTATAGAAACTCCCTAAGGAGTTTCTACCTTAACTCTTAACTATTAACTATTCAATCTCAACTCTTCTAAGTATTCTGCTGCTTGCTTTCCAACCTTTAACCCATTTTCACCACTATTTAACAATACATCTATACCCTTTTCCATAGTTCCACATACAAATATGCCTTCAACCGATGTAAGGTTGTTTTTATTTTTTATATAACTTCCATCCATCATAATGCTCATTTTCTTTATAAAGTCACTATCTGGTAAATATCCTACTGATAAAATCAATGAATCACAATCAATAGAAGTAATTTCTTCATTATAAACATTTTTAATCCTTGCTAAATTAATTCTCTCAATTCCTTCAATATCAATAACTTCACTTTGATATATTATAGGAATATTAAATCCATTAATTATATCTAGTTCATCTCTATTAAAACACTTTCTTTCTGTAACTATTCCTTTTACATTAGCACCTTCTATTACTAATCTTCTTGCCACAATAAGAGTCCATAGATCATTTCCTGAAATAATTATTTCTTTTCCTGGTAAATAACCATTATAATTAACTAATCTATGTGCAGAACCAGTAGTAAATATTCCAGTAAACTTATGAATAGGAATTAATATATTACCCGTATATTTTTCTCTACATCCAGCTGCTAATATTATTGCTTTTGCTTCTATTTCTTGAATTCCTTCTTCTGGATTTACATAAGTAATAACTTTATCTCTATTAATTTCTAAAACCCTTGTATTTAGTTTATATTTTCCTTCTAAAGCTTTATAATCCCTTATTAAAATACTTCCAAGTTCTGGACCAGTAACAGTTTTATTTAAATAATATTCACCAAATCCATTATCAATAAATAAATTTAAATTACCACCTAATACATCTTCCTTTTCTAAAATTAAAACATCCTTAATGCCAGATTTTAATGCACTTATTCCAGCAGATAATCCTGATGCACCTGCTCCAATTATAACCAAGTCATATTTATTCATTCTTTGACCCCTCTCCTGCAATGGAAAGCTCCTTTATCATAATACTTGGACTACCTACACTACTCATAGGGAACTTTAAATCATTGCCTACTTCTTCTATATCAGTTAATAAAGTAAAGAAATTTCCTGCCACTGTTATTTGTTCTACTGGATGAGTTTTAACTCCGTTTTCTATATAAAAACCTTTTGCAGCTAAAGAAAAATCTCCAGTTATAGAATTTGCACCTGAATGTAACCCTGCAAGATCTGTAATTATTAATCCTTTATCAATTTTCTTAGTCATTTCCTCTAAAGAATTAACTCCTGGTTCAATATAGAAATTTGTTGGAGATACTGATATAGGTGAAGCATATGATGCTTTAAATCCATTACCAGTTGATTTTACCCCAGCTTTATTAGCAGTCTTTAAGTTATGAAGTAAAGTGTTTAACTTTCCATCTTGTATTAAGTAAGTTTTTACTGTAGCTACACCTTCATCATCAAATGCAACTGATGCTAAACCATCTTTTAAATGTGGATCATCAACTAAATTGACTATATCAGAAGCTATTATTTCTCCTTCTTTTCCTTTTAAAAGACTTAACCCTTTTTGAACTGCATCCCCACTAAATATTCCTGCAAATGTTGATAAAAGTGATACCATTGCTTCATTATTTATAATAACTTTGTAATTGCCTGCTGGAATTGAAGTTGCACCAATCTTACTTAATGCTTCATCAACCCCCATTTTTGCTATTTTGGCAGGATCAATTTCATCTAATGATTTAGCAACAACATATCCACAGCCATCATACATATTTTCTCCATCTTTTACTATTGGAACAACATAAGCTGTTAATAAATTTGATTTATTTTTTAGATTTAATCCTTTAGAATTAATTATTCCATACTTTCCTGAACTATATGATATTGCACATCCACTAAAGCTTTCAACTTTATCACAATACTTCTTAGCTTCCTTTTCCATATTGATTGCAATATTAATCAATTTATCTGGTGCTAAATTTTCTAAAGCTTCATAATAAGTACTAATTTTCTTATACTCTTTATCACCTTCATATATAAATTGAATATCATTATTTTCAATTGCTGAAACATTTTCCTTTGCTTTTTTTACAAGCATATCTATAGCATCTTCATCTAATATCTCAGTATATGAATACCCAATTCTATCACCTAATTTACCTCTAAATGATAATCCTGCTGAATTGTTTAAATTATACTTTTCTACTTCCTCTTTATAAACACTGATTCCTAAACTTTCTCTATCCACGTAATATACTTCATATTCAGAAAATCCAGCTTCACTAGCTTTCTTAAATAAACTATCAACAAATAATTCTAATTCCATAATCTCCCCTCCTATCTTCCACCTACTGTTATTTCTTTTACTCTAATCATTGGCTGACCAACATTAACTGCTATACTTCCAGATGAAGATCCACACATTCCTTGTCCTTTGGCCATATTATTACCAACCATATCTATATCCATTAAAATATCACTACCCTTACCAATTAAGCTAGCTCCTCTAACAGGCTCCTGAATAACACCATTTTTAACCAAATATCCTTCTGAAACTGCAAAGTTAAATTCACCAGTAACTGGATTAACTGAACCTCCACCCATTTTCTTAGCATATAATCCGTCGCTTATAGACTTAATTATATCTTCTGGATTATCATCTCCATTTGCAATATAAGTATTAGTCATTCTTGATGTAGGTGCATATTTATAACTTTGTCTTCTTCCACTTCCTGTCGGTGCCATTCCCATTCTACGTCCATTTAATTTATCAATCATATAAGATTTTAAAATTCCATTTTCAATAAGAATATTTTTTTGAGTCTTATTACCTTCATCATCTATATTTAAAGATCCCCATGCATTTGGAATAGTTCCATCATCTATTGCAGTTACCTTTGTAGACGCTATTTGCTTTCCTAACATTCCTGTAAATACAGAATTTCCTTTTGCTACAGATGTAGCTTCTAGTGAATGTCCACAAGCCTCATGGAAAATAACTCCTCCAAATCCATTATCTATTGCAACTGTCATTCTACCTGCAGGACAATTTTTAGCATATAACATAGTATATGCTTGCTTAGCTGCTTCTCTTCCATAGTACTCTGGGTCTACTTCATTAAACATTTCAAATCCCATATGTCTTCCCGGCCCTTCAAAACCAGTTTGATTTTCCCCATTAGCAGATGCTATAGCGTTTACAGTTAGTCTTGTTCTTGTTCTCTTATCCTCTGTATATAATCCTTCTGTATTAGCAATTAATATATGTTGCTCTTTATCAGCATAACCTACTCCAACTTGAACTATTTCACTATGATAATTCTTAGCAGCATCATATGCTATCTTCATTACGCCAATTTTCTTATTAAGTTCTATTGATGATGGAGTTATAATTATAGGATTTAAATTTATATTTTCTCTTTCATTAAGAACTATCATCCTTTCTTCTTTTAATTCACCTAATGCCATTGCAGCCTTTTGAGCAACATTTAAAAGTGAAGTTAAACTATTGTTATTTGTATATGCATATACACTTTTTAAGCCCTTAAATATTCTAATTCCAATTCCATAAGCTCTTCCTCCTATAGAATTTTCAACCTTTCCATTTAATATACTAATTGAATTATCTAAACTATCTTCTTCAAATATTTCAGCAAAATCCCCACCAGTTATTAAACATCTTCCAAGCACCTTTTGTGCAACTTCGCGAGATAACATAAAACATTCCTCCCTTTCGATATTATTAATTATATACTTTATATATTATTATTAAAATGCCTCTGGGGTCAATCCATTTTTTGGATTGACCCCAGAGGCAAATATTAGTATCTTTTTTTCCAAAGTGAAGGGCTAAATAATATAAGCATAGGATATATCTCAAGCCTTCCAGCAAGCATACAAAATGATAATACTATCTTACTTAAATCTGAAAAAGCTGCATAGTTTCCTGTAGGACCTACCATTTCAAGTCCTGGCCCTATATTACTTAAAGTCGCTATTACAGATGTCACTGTAGTAGTAACATCAAAGTTATCAAAAGAAATTATAAATATAGCTATAAGTGCAATAACTATATACGCGAATATAAATATAAATACCCCTGATATAGTTTCTTCTTCAACTACATTTCCGTCTATCTTTACACTTTTAACTCTTCTTGGATGTAATATCTTATCAATTTCTCTTCTTATAGCTTTAATAATTATTACTATTCTTACAGTTTTAATTCCTCCACCTGTAGACCCAGCCATTGCTCCCATAAACATTAGCATTACCAAAATCATTTTACTAAGAGTTGGCCATAAATTAAAGTCTGCTGTTGCATACCCTGTTGTTGTTACTACAGATGCTACTTGGAATGCTGAATCTCTTATTGATCTAGTTACATCCCCATTATTAAAAGGTATTATGTTAACTGCTATAATAGCAATTGCTCCAAAAACAGCAATTAAATACCACTTTAATTCTTCACTCTTGAAGAATGCTTTAAAATTCCCTCTGATTAATTGGAAATATAAAACAAAATTCACACCAAATAAAAGCATAAATATTGTTATAATCCAATCTACTGTTGGATTATTAAATGCAGCAACGCTTGCATTCATATTAGAAAAACCACCTGTTCCAGCTGTACCTAAAGCATGTATAATTGCATCATACCATGACATACCTGCAAATTTTAAAAATATAGTTTCTATAACTGTTAATACAAAGTAAATAGCATATAATATTTTTGCAGTTTGCTTAATTTTAGGTACTATTTTACCTGGAGTAGGTCCTGGACTCTCTGCCTTTAATAAATGTATCGTATTTCCACCAAAAGATGGCATTAAAGCTAATATAAATATAAGGAATCCCATTCCTCCAACCCAGTGAGTAAAACTTCTCCAAAACAATATTCCTTTTGGTAAAGATTGAATCTCTGTTAATATAGATGCTCCTGTTGTTGTGAATCCAGATGATGTTTCAAAAAATGCATCTATAAATGATGGAATAGCACCATTAAATACAAAAGGTAATGCTCCAAAGAATGAAATTACTATCCATGCTAATCCAACTGTTAAAAATCCTTCTTTAGCATATATCTCTTTTTTCTTCCCTTTTACTCTTGTAAGAATTATTGATATAGGAAGCATTATTAATATTGTATACAAAAAAGCACTAGCATCCCCTTGCCCATAAAAAAGTGCTACAGCAAACGGTATTAATAATAATAACAGTTCATATTTTATTACATGTCCTAATATATTTAATATAGCAGGAAAATTCATTATTTATTCCCCCTCACTACTATATCATTAATATCAACAAGTTTATCTCTTTTAGTTATTATTATTACTCTATCTCCAAGTTCAATTTTATCATCACCAGATGGAATGATTATCTTATCATTTCTAACTATAGTAGCAATAATTATATCATTAATTATATTTATATCTTTTAATTTTCTATTTAAGAATTTTACATCTTCTCTAACTAAAAACTCAATGGCCTCAGCTTGCTCATCAAATATCTTATAAATATTTTCTATGCAGCATTTCTTTTTATTCTTTAAGAAACGTATATATTTTAATATTTTATTTGCAGTTATAGCTTTAGGACTTATTATAGTATCTATTCCTACATTTTTAGCTATTACATTGTAATTAAATCTAGTAACTTTAGTTATGACATTTTTCACATTATTATTAATTGCAAATAAAGATGTTAATACATTTTCTTCATCTCTACCTGTTAAAGCAATAAAAGCATCTGCTTCTTGTAGATTTTCTGATAATAATAATTCATGATCAGTACCATCTCCATTTATAACAATTGCTTCTGGTAAAGTTTCATTTAATTCAATACATTTATCTAAATCTAATTCAATTATTTTAGAAGTTACTCGTAAACTATCTATTATATTTACTAGATAATGTGTAATTCTTCCTCCACCTATTATTAGTGGATTTTTTATTCTATCTTGGAATTTACCTAATCTTTTGAAAAAGACTTCAATTTTTTTATGTTCACCTATTACATATAACTTATCATTCTTATGTAAAACAAAATCACCACTTGGTATATGTATTTCTCCATCTCTTTCTATACCAGAAATTAATATAGAATCCTTTAAATATTTTATATCTTGTATGGCCTCACCATCTAATCCATCGCCTTCAAGTATTGTAAATCCTACTAAATCAACTTTCCCTTTTGCAAATGTATCTACACTTCTAACAGATGGGAATTTTATTAATTTTGCTATTTCTAAAGCAGCCTCTTTTTCTGGATTTATTACTAAATCAATTCCTAGTTCGTCTTTAAGCATTAATATCTCTTCAGAATACTGTGGTGCTCTTACTCTTGCTATAGTATATTTAGCACCTAATTTTTTAGCAGCTAACGAACAAAGCATATTTACTTCATCACTACCAGTAACTGATATAACTAAATCTGCTTTACTTATACCAGCTTCATGAAGTATTTTTAAACTTGTTCCATTTCCCTTTATACCCATTATATCTAATTTTTCAATTATAGAATTTAGTGCATCAATATTATTATCAATTACAGTTATATTATCCTCCTCTTTAGAAAGAAATTTAGCTAAGGTGTATCCAACCTTACCTGCTCCAATAATTATAACATCCATGTTTTTTTACCCCTTATTAATATTAAATTAATTCTTCTTTATTTTACTCAATTATATGATAAATTTAGATATCTTTCATCTGCTTGTATAAAAAAATAAAGCTAGAATTGCTTCTAGCTTTATCTGGCTCCGCGAAGAGGACTCGAACCTCCAACCTGTCGGTTAACAGCCGAATGCTCCACCATTGAGCTATCGCGGATTATTCTAAGAGAATTTATTCTCTGAAAATTGCATATGAATTATTTTTTATATTTTGGTCAAGCCCTCGACCTATTAGTATCAGTCAGCTAAATACGTTACCGCACTTACACCTCTGACCTATCAACCTTG